>CALLVB010000023.1 GCA_938010795.1 Minisyncoccota bacterium | reverse complement strand
CCCAATGGAACGAATGCATGAGAACAGTCTTCAAATATAAAGGTTCCGAAAGCGGAAGTGCGCGTCAAAGAGGCGTTAAAGAACATTAAACAAACTAGAAACACACAATGTGTGCGACCTAACAGCCCGCAGAGTAATATTGAAAAAATTGAAAGAGAGAGAGAGAGAGAGAGAGAGAGAGAGAGAGAGAGAGAGGGGGGGGAAGGAGAAATGAAAGAGAGAAGAAAGAAAAGAGAAAGTGCGGACGGAGCGGACAGACACTAGTGCGGACGGACGGACGGACAGACACACAGACAGACGGACAGACGGACAGACACACAGACAAACACACTGTTGTTCACTATACATCCTCGCCTATCGGCGGGCTGTAATTATAGCAAGATACCGGTAATTCTAAGCAAAGATGACTGACTCGGTTCCAAGTTTCAAGTGAATGTAAAGCAGTGCTGTAATGTCTCATGTTTGTAATGCCTAAGAGTATGGTAATACCAATTAATTCAATTAATTCTATCTTGGGCTCTTTTTGCGGTCTTGGGTAACACCAAAGAGTCTCCGTATCTATCCTCTTGTACCGTCTTTGGTAATACCAAACATGTTTCTATTGTTTTTGGTAGTAAGAGGCCAAGAGCGAGTAACGGCCTATCATTCGCTCTGGAGTACCGTAGTACGTTGCTCTGGGGTAATACCCCCAATACCCAGTTCTGTGCCAATACCAAAGACTATAGGAAAGGAGTTATCCAAGCTCTTTGGCATACGTCTGTGATGTTGCACCTCTTGGGTCTGTACTACTCTGTACTGTAGTACTCTGTACCCAAGATAAAAGATAAAAGTATCCAATAGTCCAATCCTAAAGTTGAAAGGTGACACCATACATGTCAGATACGGACCTTAACCCACGGCAATAAAAATGTCATTAGCCACCGCGTCGTGTCTGCTAACGATCAACAAGTTGTACTATGAGTAACCCACAGGTGTACCCGGATGCGACTTGGGAGAGAGATGCTCTGGGAGTACCGTAGTACGTTCCTCTCGGGTAATACCCTCAATAGATCTACCAAATACTATAGGAAAGGAGTTATCCAAGCTCTTTGGCATACGTCTGTGATGTTGCACCTCTTGGGTCTGTAGTACTCTGTACTACTCTGTAGTACCCAAGAGCGAGTAATACTCGCTCTTAGGTAGTACTCTGTAGTCTGTACTCTGTACCCAAGATAAAAGATAAAAGTATCCACTATCCAATAGTCCAATCCTAAAGTTGAAAGGTGACACCATACATGACATACATGTCAGATACGGACCTTAACCCACGGCAATAAAAATGTCATTAGCCACCCCGTCGTGTCTGCTAACGATCAACAAGTTGTACTATGAGCAATGACGTTGAAAGTATTTTATCCATGTCGTTGACTATGAGTAACCCACAGGTGTACCCGGATGCGACTTCTGTGCTATGAGTATGAGCCTATGAGGTTATGACCCATTGAACTTTATGTGTGTGTGCCGCTTCGCTAGAGCGCTAGAAGTAGTAAGGAAATGGAGTGGACGGATCAAGTTCCATGCTATGACCCAAGAGCGCGTTTACTCTCTCTTAGGCTTGGATATTGGATATGACGAAAACGAAAATGCAGCAACGATAATCTATTTTTAATCTATTTTTGGAACCATCGATATGTAGACACTAAACAGTGCTTGGAACTCAGTCAAGACAAGACTCAAGAGGGAAAGGGTTGAAAGTGACAAATATTGCTTGAAATCATGTACCGGGAATCCGTAAACGGTTTTATAAATACACCGGGCTAATTTTTTTTCTTTCGAAATTGGGTATTGCCTTTGACATGTACCGGTAAAACAAACCCCCACTACCGGTATGTGATTGGTTGTCAGCATGTATGATGGTACATTGTGGGAGGGGTTTTGTCTTTTACATCAGAAACCCCTGTGTGTTTCTTTTGACCCGTAGTAACTAGTAAGTGGATAAATGGTTTTGTTTTTAAACTTTTTTTGGATGGCGTGGGTACAAATGATACCGGTATAGTTGTTTGCTCGGTCACAGAGAGAGGTCAGCTGTCCTCAGATGTTCGTCAGCTTGGATTTTGACGACTATTCTCAGGAAATCTTTCAACAAGGGGAAAGTGAGGAAGATGACCAGGGTGCCTTTCATCTTGATGTGGACTTTGTTACGGTACAGGTAGTGACAATGATTTGACTCGACTGGACACGTGTGTCGACACCTGATCAAAATTACAGCAAATGCAGCATTGAACAACCGTAATGAGGTGGCTTCCACTGAGACCAGACTTCCAACCGTGATCCAAATGCAGTAAATATAGACTTAGTCGACAGTGGTGAGGTGGGTAGCAGAGACGAGGAGCTCGGTAGCTTCCATGGACAGTTAAGTAACAGGGGGGAAACAAAGTGGAAGGAGAGAGTGAGAGACGAAATACTTAGTAAATAGTGGTTTCCCATACCGGTACCGGTAACAATACCGATAGGTTAATCTTGCAGTGCATATGACATAATACCATAGATGTCCATGTGAACTACGATATCTATGCATAACACTGATACTTGGGGTACACCAATCCATGTCGTTGTCAAAACATATCTCAAAAGCAAGTACGGTATCGGTTTTCCAGAGCTGCATCAGTATTCCACAACGCAGTGCGTTTCTCACGAGCTTCAGAATGAGGCGGCGAAGTAGCTCCAAAAGAGACCTTGATGTGGGTATGCGGGAGAAGAAACAAATGAATCCCTTGATGAACGCGAGTTTCACAGGAGATGGAAGTGCCGTGAAGAAGTTACTACTAGAGACAGACCTGCACAACGTGAATGGGCCAGAAGAGACAACAGGTCGAACTGCAGTTATTTACGCAGCGATTGGTGGACATGTCAACTGTTTGAACCCTCTCCTCAAGGCCGGAGCGTCTGCAAATGGTGCTGACCACCTAGGCATTACAGCTCTTATGTACGTTACAATATATGGGGACCGGCTGAACTGCCTGGACTTGCTGCTGAAATCAGGTGCATCTGTCAACAGAAAGGACCATAAAAAAAACACTGCTTTGAGCTACGCTGTCCAAAAGAAGCGTGTCAGCTGTATTGTAGCCTTGATGAACTCAGGTGCATACCTGCACCAATTTCACGAAGACGGCAATACTCTTCTTGGAATGGCGGCCTTAAGCTCGCAATATTGTGTCATGAATCTGTTGTTGACCAAGGGCGTCTCTGTTGGCCAACTCGACAAAGCAGAAAGAAGAACAGCGCTGATGCTGTCTGTCGAGACGGGCCATGTCGGCTGTACTGCAGCTTTGTTGAAAGCTGGCGCTGATGTCAACCAGCCTCAAGGATCGGGAAAAACAGCTCTAATGGTTGCAGCTAAGGAGAGCAGATATGAATGCATCAAGCTGTTGTTGAAGAAGGGCGCCGATGTGAATCAGTGGGATGGATACGGGAAAGATGCCCTGATGTATGTGTTATCACTTAACTTATCAGGAGGAGGACCTGATTACAAGTGCGTAAAGGAGCTGATCGAGGCTGGGGCCGATGTAAACGCAGCCAGTAACTCCGATGTAACTGCATTAGGATATTATCTACAGAACCACTGCTGGGATGCCATCTGCTATACGTGTCCATGCTGGGTATCTCACTTCATTGGGGAGACATGTGATACCAACTTGCTCCCGTTTCCTGCATCTCAAGGAGCCATCCTGGAGCTACTCTTTCAACACGGCTCGCAAATAAACCGCTGTGATCACTTCTTCGACGGGCACGGTGAGCTGTTTCTACCTACAGACTTGTACTGGATGTTAAAAGCTGCAGGTCAGGACATGAAGGTATTCTCCTACATTGGACCACGGGACTTCTGTAATCTCCGAATCCGTCGAGCTCAACCTTCGTCCATGAAGGAACTCTGCCGCGATAGGATCCGTTGTCATCTGCTGAAACTGGATGCACACACCAATCTCTTCCTGAGGATTCCCCATCTTGCACCAAAGCCCTTGGCACGTTATCTCCTCTACAATCGTGAGCTATTGCCTACCATGGTGAAAGGAGTGGGGACTCTAATAAAAAGTGGTACAAAGAGGTCGCTGTCTTCTTGCCCAGAAAGCGATACACGAAAGAAGCAAAATGTGGTGGATGTTCCTTAAAAGGAAAAGAGAGCCTGATACTAAATAGAATAAAGCTAAATGGATAGACTTTGAAAGTAGGCAAATAGCTACTGTAGAGGCTAATAAAAGGGACACTGGGACCAATTTGATACGGACAAAACACCCGCTGACAATGTGTAAGATATATGATTTATATATGTATACGCCGGGCCTGCCAGCCCAGTAAAATCTATTACATTACATTTTGAAATTTAACACACCTTTATACCGTAAATTCATTACGTTTATTTCGTGTAGTGAAATCGTGGTTCAAGATGGATTAAAAGCGTTAGATCTATACCTTTAAATTATAAATAAATTATAAAAGAAGTACACATCTGTATGCACCAGCCTGCTAGCCTAGTAAAAACCGCATTTTGAAATAAAAAATACCGTTGTAAAATATAAATTTATTACGTTTGTTTCCCTGTCTAGTGAAATCGCCATACAGCAGGGTTCAAAGCCTTGCAAAGTTGCAGGTAATCGCTCTTGGCTGAGTATGGATCTATAGAGGCAATAATGGAAAAGCACAAGAGTGTGGTAACGTCTATATCTGGAATCTCCCCCTATAACGTATGAATCAGAGCAGTTTCGCATTTAGTGTGTACGTACCGGCGGTAGTGCCAAGCCTTATGTAAGCTAAATAAACAAAGGAACTCGGACAACATGAACGAGAAGTTTATACATTAGTTAATTAGTTACTTAAACGTTTTTATATTAAACTCCGACGAAAAATGTGTACGCAGTACTACGCATAGGCCAAAAACTAATTTCACAAATCAACTCTGCACTTTTGGGTGAATATATTTTCAAAATGCTCTGCTGGGCCAGCTACATAATGGAGGTCTTAATCCAGCTAGCAATTTATGCGTATCAGCCCATGAGGTGTAAGGTAGAGCTTCTAGCCGATTCACTTTTCATCCGGACCATGCGTTTAACTTGTTTCGGATATCAGTTAACGAACAAATTGTTTTCTATCCAATTAACTGATTCATACTAAAATGTAAAAACATTTACCGCTAAAGGGAGTTTGCATGTAAGTGTAAAAACAGATAATTGGACATCAAACATACACAGTTAAGTCATCATCCTGTTTACTCACAGCATGTTTGCTGCATCTGCCTCTAAAATGCATGCTGTTCTTGAAGCCATGCCTAAATTTTTTCAGCTAAATTCCAAAACCTTTGCAGTTTACACTTGGTCCATTTATCGGAACCAGATGAATCAGCTATCCGGGTGAAAAGGGCTTCAGTTAAACGTTTAACCGATGTAGCCGTTCGGCTAGAAGCTCTAGTGTTCGGTTGGTTGTGAAACCCACGCTTATAGGGCAATCAAAACAAATTGGAACCCGCATTTAGTCCTGAAGCCAGGGGTAAGTCTGGATTACGTAACCTCTTCTTTCGTTATAGTCATATAAAACTTCGTCGCCTCTGTGAATTTTACGCAGAGCTTTAAAAAGCAGCACAGGCAACCCTTTGCGTGTGCTCCGAACAATCGGCTTGACATTTGGGGATCTCCTGGAGTGGTTTATGAGACGACCTTTTGATCCATCCTCGACCTTCGCATCAATTGCACACTTTTTATTCTGAAAGAAAAACTCGAAAAAAAAACAGTTTCCGGTTCTATCTGCTTCTAGGGTTCTTTGGTTGAAATCCGCGGAAGAAACAAACTCTCCTTTATATTCAGCCACAATTTCGTTTTGCATAAAGAGCCGCTTTGCAAAAACAGATCGACCTTTCGAAGTTTCTTTGACATCCAACATTTCATCCAGTCCATCCCATTTATATAGCTGCGCTTCCCGGTTGGCAAGGCATCGAATGCATCGCCTTCTCAGACATGGGTACCTACTTAAGCAAAAAATACGTAACTTAGAGCCAAAATAGCAAGGGAAGGAAAGGGATAGCACATGTACGACGACTAAGGAGCAAGGAGGTATCTACTGGCCTGTGAACTCCCCAAATGCCGCGGCTGTCTTTCGTCAAGGTCAGTGGCTTAACATATTGTTTCCGTTTCATTTCCTCATAGTCATGTACGTTGCAATGTAAACATACTTCCCTCATACTTCCCCCAAAACATACTGCCCCTCCTATGTTATTAGGTAGGACCGCGCAAATGAAGCTAAACCTGATTGGGTGAAGTCGACCAATAATGGATAATTCATGAGGTCATCGCTCATGGGGGGATTTATAACCAAAGATACTGTAAAATGTCAACTGCAGTCTTTCCAATGACGTTGAAAATTGTATTTAACGTCATTTGGTCTTCCATACAGCCAAATAAGACTCAGTTCTCCTATCTTACGCTCTTTGATATAACCAGGGCAGTACTATGGTACCCACCGTACCATGGCCGCCGTTTATGTCTTATATCTCCAGAGAGCATAACGCAGTTACATAAAATACCAAGTCTCTGGTATAGCCAGATGTATAGATTTTTTCCTGGATGTAACGGGCTTGGTTTGATGCCCCAATGCACTTTGCAAAAGTGAAATCATCCGAAGTATTTGTGTTATTCTTACGGCTTGTGACTTATCTACCGGTACATGTATATCTGCCCCATACTAAGTTTGTAAACCCCCATGCAGAATTATACAACAAAGTGACTCTTCACTTATCCTTTCCCTCCAGGAGCTACCAGTTTAGAGTCTGTTTAAGGACCAATAATACCTATTCGGTACTTCTTTTTAAATTAGTAGATTTAGACAAAGTAGGGCCTATGCTGTCTAAACTTCTAAAGCTATCATACCTTTAACTTGAGGAAGGCATGTGGAATAAAAGACTACCGGTACAGGTAGGCGGGTACTCGTATGTACTATGTACCTCTCCGTTAAGGATAAAACGAACGCACTAACACCAAATAAGTGTGCCTGATAGAGATAATTTCTAAACTTTCTATTGGCAAAGGGTCTTCGATCAGTCCGTCAAGCTACAAGCTCTCGTTACTTGAGGACCGGCACCTTACTTGAGCCTTACTAAGGAGGAATTGATTAAGGAACGTTGCGTAAACTCAAAGTGGCAGGGGCCTGGCACAGCACAACGACATGGATGAAATAAGCTTATTCAACGTCATTGGCACAGCACAGAGTGTATACCCAAAGTATCTTACACAACCAAAGTCCTCCAAATCTGCAACACCATTGAATAACTTATAGATCTACATGTCTGTTGAGCATATTGATGTAAATGCGGTGCGGTAGCATGAAATAATAACTCCCATATGTATAACAGAGACGTTTCAAAAGCGAAACCGCAAATTTTTTAACCTTTATAGCTTTCTTCAAGTTTCGTGTGGAAGCTAAGATCAAACACATTAAGTTTTACTGCCTTTAATGACTCGACGTTATTTCACAAGCTCTGTGGTGGTTCAATGTAATTTATTTACCAATAGGCGTCGCCAACATACTCGTATGTACAAATACAACATGTTTAGCCCAATCCACTCGGATTTATGAGCCCTCAGCCTCTTATGAGGCTGGTGAGGGTAAGAAGTTACTAAGCACTCATTTTGTCATGATTTTGAAGGAACACACAGGAATACAGGGGCAATAAGTGTTCTTTGACCAAGAAAGTCATTTCCATCTGGTTTCATTTTCATTGTGGTATCGTCGTAAAAAGCATAAAAAACGTTCGCTGTTGTTGCCATAAGGGAAAGGGAGGTCTGTGCAATTGACCTTAAAACCATAAAATTTACAGGGTATCCATTACAGATTAACAAAAATAAAATATCCAATAGGGTATTACTCATTGGAATATATACCACAGGCCGAGAGAACGATAAATGTCGAATCGCTGTTTGTCTCGGTGTCAGGGTCAGGGCCTGGGGCAGGTGAGTGACTCAGATCTTGGGGCATGACACCGATGTCCATACCAGTGCCAATTGGAAAAGGGGAGTGGCCCATATTTTGATGAGCGACGCTGGTGTCTATTCCAGTGCCGTTCGGAACAGCTGGGTGACTCACATCTTGAGGAGTGACGCCGGTGTCCATGTTCGTGCAATTTGGAGTAGGTGAGTGAGTCACATCTTCAGGGGTAACTCCCGTGTCAATGCCAGTGCAATTTGAATCCGGGAAAGGGAAACTTGGAACATTGATCTGTATCTGCTGGAAACTTGGAATATTGATCTGTATCTGCTCTTCTTCCCACGGCTCTTTTCTGTGCTTGGGTTGTTCACAGAATTCACAAAGTTCGGTGATTACTTCTCCATTAAGATGTATTCTTTTGAATGCAATGTCTTTGCAAGCAGCTTGTTTCTTTTCTCCTGTGTGTTGCCTCGTTTCGTGTGTGATGTCATGAGATCCAGAAACTAAGCTTTCAGCTTTGCTGTGCTTCTGACGCACCCCTCGATAGTGGACGGCTTTGCCACAGGCACCTTTTCCAGGGCCTAGAGAAGCATGGGCCGACATTGGCAGAGTTAGATTCAAGTTGTGGTGCTTTGTAAGGAGCCGAAGGCTGTCTATGGCGCGAATGTCGCAATTATCGGGCTTCGTAGATGTAGTTCGAGTGTCAGTGCGGGGTGATGTAAGGTTGGTCGGACTGCTGGTACCGCGAGGAGAGTGAGTTTCTGCCCAATTCGATTCCGCAGTGTTTTTTTCTAAATGAGGCAAAAATACGATTCAATTAGCTAATTTCAAGCCCCCTCCAAAAGTATTCTAGAGAAAAGGGAACTCACCAGGAACGTTAGTGATGTCCATAGGTTTTGAAGCGTCAGCAGGAACCGAGGTGTTGTCCTGACCAGCTGCTTTAGTACCAATCGGCCTTATCCGCGTGACTTTCGTACCTACAAGCAGCAATTTCGCCCAGAGGTGTAAACGTAAAGCGGTTTACGAATGGAATGTTTCGATATAAATACATATCTTTTTTGATGTACCGGTAGAGGTGCCTCTATTGTGCTTAGTTGAAATGATATGATGTGCGCTGACCAGTCCTGTTACAGAGGTAAAGGCTTCAGAGCTTTCCACCTCCTCGTCTTCAATGTTGAGTGACGCTGGGGACATTTCTGACACTCCCGCTATCTGCAAGCACTGGGAAACTTAAAATTCACCATCCCTTGAACAAGTAGTTGACATAATGCGAGCTGAGTTGTCGACCTGGACACAAGATTTATGCTGAGGTAAACAAAAACTTTGAAAAGACATTGTGAAAGGTTTCAGATTTGAGGGTTCTTATAGACATCTGAATTATCTTTACCTGTTGTAAGAGTTTAACGATATCTGCCTGTCCATTATTGACTCCTATGTCAAAAGGGCTTAAGTCAAACTGAAAAGAAAGCAACAACATGTCTCGGAAACAAACATTCTTGCCAGGGCTAAGAAAAAACAACGATTCATTACTTTTCATAGTATTTTGTCACCTTATTTTCACAATTTATGTCTGCACCCTGTTGGGTGAGGATTTCAATTACTTGGATATGGCTTCTTTCCACAGCCCAATGCAAAGGCGTCATTTTCAGCTGCAAATAAAGGTTTGTCAATGGATGCATACAACTCAAGTCTGATCATATAAGGTCCACGGGCAATTAATTATTTTCGATAAGTGTGCTGCCCTTACCATGTCCTTCGCTTCAATGTCAGCACCACTTTTGACCAGGAGCTTGACGATTTTGGAATGTCCCTCTTGACATGCGACATGCAGGGGGGTCTGGTCGACCTTATTCCTGGCATTTTGAGTGATGCCGGCCCGCAACAGAATCTCTGCTACTTGTATGCGTCCGTGTTGAACAGCGAAATGCAAAGGGGATGATGCAGACTGAAAAGTTCGAAAACGAAGTTTGATCGAAACATAATTTGAGAGGCATTTATAGTTAGATCATTCCCTTGGACGAATTTGGTGGGTCATAATATTTACCCAGTCGGTTGTGGTATTTGACATCAGCTTTCTGACTTTGTCAGTATCTCCCCGCTTTGCAGCTTCGAATAGTTTTTTGAAGTTACCATTAGACATCTTGCTGCGCTGAGAAAGGGGTTGAAAATGACTTGAAATATGGCCGACAAGTAGGGCTGCCTTCAAGCGGAAATTCCGGGCATAACTTGTTTTCAGTATCGGGAATTACAGCTTGGACCTGTGTACTTTTCCCACATAAATTCTCTCTGTGGGTCAGTGGGCTGGGTTGCTGTCAAAAGCTGAAACCACCAAAAAATGTCACTGTTGATGTACCGGTAAACTTGGGTGCTGTGGATTTTCAAAATGTGGAAATCCGTGCTCACGACAGAAATTTCAACCTAATTTTTCGACACTTTGCCGGCCATAAGTGCCAAAGTATGGGATACTGATACATATTCCACAACGAAAATTTGGTTCTGCGAACGAGGGGGCAAGCCCCCTTCGATCCCCGAGTACCGACATGGAGTATAGAGTCGTTGTTGTATCCATGCAACGACATGGATAATGTCGTTGCCCAGTACACGTTTAGGGGGAAACGCGCGAAAAAAATGGGCCACTTTTTTGACTCCATAATCCTTGTTGCACATTTTGAAACTGTTTCCACTTCCTTGTCAACATATATAGAGGCCCTTTTGGGGCTTGAAATGAAGTAGGGGTCCAAATTACGATTTGGACGGACTTAGGGGGGGGGAGAGTTAAACTTTCTGTCTTGTTGCTCACAGCCGTGTTGTGAAAAAAAAAAATAAATAAATAGAATAGAAGTCCTCTCTCTGTATGTATTTCGGTGCAACAGAAAGTCTTTGGTGCAACAGACCACAAAGATCGAATTACATTTCTCACCCTTGTATTGTAGACGTATGTGGTAACAATAGATAAACATAATACCGGTACGGTACATTATTTTTCAGAACAAAGAGTCACAGAGCACAGGTCCAAAATGGACCAAAAAGAGGCAAAAAACACAAAACAGAAAAATGAAAATCAACACCACCAAGTTGTCTTGCTTTTACGGTAAATCGAAGAAGGGTAATTTGTACAGCATATTGCTGGGAAAATATATGTTGTTCAAATTTCGTCTTGTTCCATTTGCCCCGTGCCCTTCTTCCAAATTGGTCCAAAGTATCCCAATTACCCCCCCCAATTGTGATAACAGTACCCTATTTTGAGGCAATGTGTCATGAATATTACATTAAAAAGTGATTAGAAGTGGCTTCTCCTGACTAACTCAGATGTGCAGTGTGCAACACAAACTCTCAGGGGGACAAGAGGCCATGACAGTTGCGGCTCCGTCCAATGTGTCATACTGGTCCACTTACACGAGCGACGGTCGCGGGGAACGATCCACAGTACACAGTAACAAATCCTGCACCGTAGTTTAACTGGGTGCAGGCCGACTATTTTCTGTGCGTCGGCCTGTTTGCACACAACATCTTGCAAGGCCCAGCCATAGACAAACACTATTATTTTTGTCTATGGGCCAGTCTATGGGGCCAGCACGTTGTTTTCTTCCCACTCCACATTGTATTTTGGTGTGTGTGTGTGTGTGTGTGTGTGTGTGTGTGTGTGTGTGTGTGTGTGTGTGTGTGTGTGTGTGTGTGTGTGTGTGTGTGTGTGTGTGTGTGT
>CALLVB010000022.1 GCA_938010795.1 Minisyncoccota bacterium | reverse complement strand
CTCAAGACCGTTAAGATCTAGATGGTTTGTTGGTTCATCAAGTAGTAAGACGTCAGCGGTAAAGAGTGCAATACGAGCCAGATATATTTTTGTCTTTTGCCCTCCAGAGAGTTCATCACATGGTTTATTAAGAATGCTTTCTGCATTGAGTGTTTTGAGTACCTCAGCAACTTTATAAGGACGATCAGTATAGGCATTGAGAAATTCTTGCACTGTCTTTGTGGGATCTAAATCAGGTATTTGAGGAACATACGACACGGTGACTCCTTTTTGTTTTTGTACAAAGCCAGAATCGTAATCAATTTTTCCTTGGATGATATTAAGAAGGGTAGATTTACCAGCTCCATTTTCTCCAACAAGACCAATACGGGCTTTTGGAAAAATGGTAAAAGATACGTCATCAAGGATTACGTTCTCATCAAAAGATTTATGGAGTTTGGTGATTTCTATCAGCATGGAGGACTCATTATACAGAAGAGAAAATATAAATTATATAAAAATCCGATGGTAGCGGATTTTTTATAGTATTAATTTTTTGGGAGTCCCGGAACAGATGTGGGCTCTCCTGGTTGTGCATCACGCCAGTGAAGATACCGATAGTTTACATATATTAATCCAAGGAGGGCGATGATGGCCAAACCAAACGGAATTTCAAATACTGCAACAGTAAAGTAAAGCACGATATAAAGAATTAGTTTTGCGGTCATGGAAGAGACATTTCGGTACATAGAGGCAGAAAGAGCACCTCGCTCGGCACCTCGCAAGAACATGTTTGCATCGAGCGGCACTAAGACAAAGAGCGTAAAGAGCCCTGTTGCTATGGAAGATGCATAGAGGAGTAGTTGTGAATCAATAAAGAACCTTAAGAGCCATACCAGCGCAAGTAATCCAGCACCGATCATGATAATTTTTTCCCTTTGTGATCGTTTGATATGTCCAGCTGCGTATGAGAACAGGAGGGAGACTACAGGAATCAAGATTGCTAAGACTGCCACGGAAGAGAGATTTTCAAATGTGAGAAAGATAAAGACAGGGAAGATCACTCCTTCAACCGCTTCATGAATTTTATAGAGACCAAAACTTAAGTGGTTTTTTATTTCACGAGGATTATTAAAAAATGTGCGTGCATTCAGAGGCTTTTTTTCTGGTTTAGTTTCAATCTCTTTGATAAACAAGAGTGGCAGGAGAGAAAGAATAAACATAGTGATAACCACAGCTACCACTACCAATCGATTTCCCTCAGAAGCAATAACCAGTGCTGATCCTAAGATAGGTCCAAGCAGCGAAGCCGACCGGACAACCAAGTGAAGAATACCAGTATTTTCACCAGTATTTTCAGGGTCTTTGGTTGAACCAATAAAGATATAAAGTGAGGCAGTGTAATAGAGCCCATCATACAATGCGTAAAACAGAGCCATCCAAATGAGCTGCGACCAATCTGATATTTGAGAATAGAGTACAAAAAATATAATACTGAAGATGGTTCCCAGTACAATAGCGAGCTTAGCTCCGTATTTGTGAGTGACATATCGACCTAGGTAGTTCGCAGGAATATCAAGTGCATGATAGAGGATATAAAAGAGAATCACTTCGTGCAAGGAGAATCCTGCTGTGAGCATCAAAATAGGAATAAAAATTGATATAAGCGAAGAGGCAAACATATGTAGCCAAATAGATGACTCAAAGAGCCAAAAATCCGCTGACCGTTTATGAGTGAATGCACGAAAACGAGTAGGGACTTCAGTAATGGCAATGGGAGATAGCTTCATTACTTGTATTGTAACAAAGAAAAAATTTCACATAACAGTGAAATTTTTTCATATGTGACAAAGTGATTTGTCTGCGTTGGGTCTAGTTAACGTGTTGATTCTTTCAACGCTTTACCTGACTTAAATTTAGGTACGTGCATTGCAGGAACGTGAATAGTTTCTCCAGTTCGTGGGTTTCGTGCTTCTCGCGCGTTTCGTGATGAAGCTGAAAATGTTCCGAATCCAGCAATAGCTACTTCACCTCGAGCCTTTAGTTCTGCAAATACAGCTCCTGTAAATGCATCAACCATTCGTGCCGCATCAGCTTTAGTACAGTCTACTTGTTCAGCGATGTGGTCAATTAGTTCTCTTTTATTCATAATCGTTTTAGTTAATTGATACTATTAAAATAACTCTTATGATTATATAGAAGACGCTAAAAGAGCGCAATAGAGCCATTTTTGCATAACTTTTCAATAAAATGATAAAAAATCAAATACCTAATTATGATACAATGGCAAAAAAGAAGAGCTCGAGCGTAATACCATCCGTCCATGAATAATAATATCCAAATCACATTTTCTGCCACAACATTTGTAAAAGCGATAGTGATTTTGATTGCATTTTATCTGGCATTCTATTTTAGGAGCTTACTGCTCTTAGTATTAACCGCAGTGGTGATTGCGTCAGCCATTGAGCCGGTGGTGAATAGGATGGAACAATACAAAATTCCACGAACACTAGGGACGGTAATTATTTATGTTCTTATCTTCACTATTGTTATCGGTGGTGTGGCACTGTTGGTCCCTGTCTTCATTCAAGAAACGGCTAATCTTGCCAATGCAGTACCAGGATACTTGGCTGGGTTTGAAGTGTGGCTCAATAAAGCACTTTCTGGTGCTGGATTTACTGCGTCTTTAGAGTCAGAATTACCGAGTCCTGAGGCGCTCGCGGGAGCATCAAATGAACTGAGGGGAATTGCAGATGTATTCTTTAGTGGGGCGAAAGGAGCTTTACAGTTTGTATTTGGCTCACTGTTCAACTTTTTGCTGGTATTTATCTTGTCATTTTATTTTACTATTCAAAAATATGGGATTGATAATTTCTTAAAAGTTGTGGTGCCTCCATCGCGGATTAAATACGCACTTAACTTGTGGCATAGGTCACAGAGAAAGATTGGGTTATGGATGCAAGGACAATTATTGCTCGCTGCAATCATCGGTGCTCTTACGTTTTTAGGACTCACGTTACTAGGTGTTAAATATGCATTCTTGCTCGCAATTGTGGCCATGTTTGGTTCACTTATCCCACTTGTTGGACCAGTGATATCAGTAATACCAGCAGCAGCACTTGCTCTTGCTGATGGAGGAACAGGACTTGGGCTGAAAGTGCTCTTTTTATACTTTGTTATCCAACAAGTTGAATCAAACTTTATTTACCCATTAGTGGTAAAGAACGTAGTAGGAGTTCCAGCTCTTGTTGTTATTTTGGGAGTAATTATCGGAGGATCACTATTTGGATTCTTAGGGATGATTCTCTCTGTTCCTGTTGCCGCTGCGGGTATGGAATACGTACGAGATATTGAGAAAAGAAACCGGGAACATGAAAAACGAGTGGAGCAGGCAGCAAAAGCATTAGAAGAGGAGCATAACGCATAGACATATGTCAAAAAATTTTTATATCACTACTACACTTCCGTATGCAAACGGGACACCTCACGTGGGACACACTATGGAATTTATTCGTGCAGATATTATTGCTCGATATAAGAGGCAGTTAGGAGACAAAGTTCTTTTTAATACAGGAATGGACGAACATGGGCAAAAAATTGCAGAGAAAGCTGAGGAGTTGGGGAAAAGCCCTCAAGAATATGTAGACCAAATTGCGAATGAATGGAAAGACTTCTGTAAAAGAATAAATATGTCCTACGACTCTTTTTCTAGGACAACAAGCTCCCAACACAAGAAGGTAGCTGCGAAACTGTGGGAGAAGTGTTTAGAAAACGGATATATTTATAAAAAAGATTACCAATCAAAATATTGTGTAGGTTGCGAACTTGAAAAACAAGATTCTGACTTGCAAGATGGCGTGTGTCCAGATCATCCAAACAGAGCACTCGAACTGATTGATGAGGAGAATTACTTTTTTGCATTTTCACGATTCCAAAAGGAATTACTTGCCCTCTATGAAAAAGAGAACCACGTCGTCCCAGAGTTTCGGTTAAATGAAATCAAAGGCTTTGTTGATGCGGGGTTACACGATTTTTCAATTTCTCGTCTTAAAGAGAAGATGCCATGGGGAGTGCCTGTTCCAGGTGATGATGAACATGTAATGTATGTGTGGTTTGATGCGCTTGCTAATTATATTTCATGTTTAGGGTGGGGTACGCACGATGATACTCTTTTTAAGAGTTATTGGGACGATGCCACGACGGTTCAGTTCTGTGGTAAAGATAACCTGAGACAACAAAGTGCAATTTGGCAGGGGATGTTGCTTGCAGCAGGTATTAAAACGACAGATACTATTTTTGTGGAGGGACACATTACAAGTGGAGGAGTGAAAATGTCAAAATCTATTGGGAATGTCGTTGATCCTTCCCTGTACTTAGATACATATGGAACAGACGCAGTGAGATATTACATTGCACGCCACCTTCATAATGTACAAGATGCAGATTGGACAAAAGAGAGTTTCCACGAGGCGTATATGGCAAATTTAGTAAACGGAATCGGTAACCTCACCAATAGAATTTTACAGATGGCTTCTTCATATGGGGTAAGTTTAGAGGGTGAACCACATATTCATCTCGAACAGAATTTATTAGAGTCATATGATTTTAATGGAGAGATGAATGCAATTTTTAAGATAATTGGTGAAATGGACCAATTTATTACTGATGAGGCACCATTTAAGAAAGTTAAAACTGATCCAGATGCAGCAGCAGAAGATGTGAGATATTTACTTGAAAAGTTATGGGAAGTGACCATGCGGATTGCTCCCATCATGCCTGAGACGTACGGTAAGATGAGAGTTGCACTCGAAGAGAACAAAAAGCCAGAGACACCACTATTTCCACGAATTGAGCTTGGAGCATAAAACAAAGAGCGCGCCTACGGCGCGCTCTTTGTTACAATAGAATAATTATGGATAAG
>CALLVB010000021.1 GCA_938010795.1 Minisyncoccota bacterium | reverse complement strand
TGTGCAGAAAGAAACAGGTAATCAGAATATTCAGGGGTTCGTTGGTGACTTATCAGACATGATCCAAATATCTCAACTATCTCGAGAGATTATTTCAAAAATTGATCATATTGATGTTTTTATAAATAACGCGGGTGTTTTAAAAGTACAACAAGAGTATGCTAGTTCAGGTATCGATATGAGATTTATGGTTAATTTACTCGCGCCTATATATTTAACAGAACAAATAATACCTATTCTAAGTAAGTCATCTCAACCTAGAATTATTAATCTGAGTTCAGCTGCTCAAACAGAAGTATCTCTTGAAGTTCTTAGGGGTAGTCAAGATCTTGATGATATGTCTGCATATGCACAAAGTAAGTTAGCTTTAACCATGTGGACCAAATGGTTGCAAGATCCTTACTCTGGGATTGAGTCTGTGGCTGTGAATCCAGGGTCACTTCTTAACACAAGCATGGTTAGTGAAGCTTTTGGTTCTCACCGGTCACCTGTGAGCAAGGGTTCGAACTGTTTGGTCGATATCGCACTTAATTATCCAGAAGGGTATACAGACCTGTATTTCGACAATGACACAGGTGACTTTTCTCGGACTCATCCTGATGCTTATGATGCCGATAAGATAAAAGAACTAGTCAGTACGTGTCAAGATATTTTGCAAAAGATTACTAAATAAAAAATACCTTATGGGAGGAAGTCCGAACTTTTATGACCAGTTCTCATACCCAGTAAATTGATCTAATAGGAACCTAGATTCATCAATCCCTGCATCTTGTAATATTGCTAAACTGTCTCTAATAAATCCTTCACCTCCAGAAATCATATAGAAATTATCATCTCCACCTTCAATTGTCTCTAATAGTGATTCTCTAAATTCATCTCGAGAAACTTTCTGTTGATTAAAAACAGGATTGGTTAGGATGTCCTGGAACAAGAAATCTTTTCCAGAAACATAAATTAGTTTTATGTCTTGCTCTACTTGTTCAAGAGATGAAAGAATTGAAACAAAAGGAGTTACTCCAACACCCGCGGCCAACATAACTACATGTTTTTCATCAGTGGGGAGGTGAAAAGACCCGTTAGATTTAAACATAGATGTTTCTTCACCAACCTCGAGTAATCCCAAAGCCCTTTTGTAGGCACTATCTCCTCTAATACGCATACTAAATACGATATCTATATCACTTGGAGACGACGCAAAAGACATCTTTTTAGCTCGACGCCCAGACCCTTCCTTCATCGTGTCAGCCCGTAGGTGAATAGCATCTCCGGGTGTATATATAACTTCCTTTGAAGGAGTAAAGGTAAAAGTATACACGTCATCATACTCATGTACTTTTTCTTTAAGGGTAATTTTTTGAAAATCAGGCAGTGTTTCAGCTGCTGGTCGTTTTGCATTCATACGAGAAGTATATCAAAAGAGAAACACCTCTCGGTGATTTCAAAAAATGGGTGTGGACCTGATAAGACACGAATATTTTGAAATACAGAATAAGGATTTAGAAATACACATAGAGCAGAGAAGGAGAGCGGAGTATCCATGATACAATTTCACTATGTCAGTATTTAAATACGAAGCGGTTGATAGAGAAGGTAATCCACGTGAAGGGGAGATTGAGGCCCATAACATTGATGTTGCAATCTCTTCTCTACAAAACAGAGGTCTGATTATCTCAGAAATTAAACCAGCCGATCAAAAATCTATTTTTGAAACGAATATTACTCTTGGTGGAGTAAAGAACAAAGATATTGTTATTCTCTCAAAACAGCTCTCTACACTATTTGAAGCTCAGGTATCAGCACTTCGTGTATTCAGGCTTTTGGCAAAGGAGGCTGAGAGTCCGATCTTGAGAAAATCTCTTGATGAAGTTGCTGCAGATATTTCCGATGGTTCTTCTATTACTGCAGCCTTATCGAAACATCCAAAAGTATTCTCATCATTTTATGTAAACATGGTTGCCGCTGGTGAAGAATCAGGAAAACTTTCAACTACATTTGTGTTCCTTTCAGAATATCTTGAGAGAACATACGAACTAACTTCAAAAGCAAAGAGTGCGTTAATCTACCCGTCATTTGTAATCTCAGTATTTTTCATTGTGATGTATTTGATGCTTACTTTAGTTATTCCAAAGATTGCAAAAATCTTGATCGATGGAGGACAAGAGCTGCCATTCTTTACAAAAATTACCATTGGACTTTCTAACTTCCTCTCAAGTTATGGACTATTCTTTGTTATTGCACTTGTCGTTGTTGGAGGTTTGATGTTCAGATATTCTAGGACTGAAGCAGGGGCAACAATTTTTGATGAAATCAAACTTGCGATTCCAGCTGTGGGTAATCTATATTCAAAACTATACCTTGCTCGTATTGCAGGAAACATGAATATGATGCTTACCTCAGGTATTTCAATGGTAAAAACACTTGATAACACATCAGCAGTGGTTGATAACAAAGTGTTCGAGCGAGTCATGAAAGACGTATCTAGACAGGTATCAACAGGATCTCCTGTGTCTGATGCGATGGAGAAACATGAACAAATCCCATCCATGCTTACCCAGATGGTTCGTATTGGAGAAGAGACTGGTCGTATGAGTTCAGTGCTCGATACTATGGCCAAGTTCTATGAACGTGAAGTGATCAACGCCGTGGATGCACTTGTAAGTCTTATTGAGCCGTTGATGATTGTGCTCTTGGGGGTAGGTGTAGGAGGGCTTCTCGCGTCAGTATTGGTTCCAATTTACAACATTACAGGAGCAGTATAAAAAAGGACCGCAGGTCCTTTTTTCGTAGTTGTAATACACACCTTAATACTGGTTGTTATTTATAAATCATCCTGTTATACTACCGGGCACTATGAGTAGCCGAATGAGAGTAACAAAGGGTCACACACGTAACCGACGGTCACATCACAAAATTGATGCGCCTCGTCTTTCTGCATGTTCAAATTGTGAAGCATATCACCTACGACACCGAGCGTGTCAAGAATGTGGTTCTTACAAAGGAAAACAAATCCTAGCTAAGAAAGCTTCAACAACTGAAACTGAAGCAGCAGCGTAACGTCTACCTTTTATATATGAGAAAAACCCGATAACTAATCATTAGTGCGGGTTTTTCTGTTCAGTAATATTCTTGCTGATGCTCTTGCGTTATAGTATGAATTATCGTATTATTCACTCGATGTCATTAAGGCACCTTGCAAGAGAAATAGTAATACAAGCCCTGTTCTCATGGGACTTTTATCAAAAAGATTCATCTAGAGTTGATGAGCTGTTTTCTTTTTCGTTGCAAGAGCGAGATAAATTACATGATGTCGATTTTCCTAAAGAATTACTAGAAGGAGTCATTAGGAAAGTTGATGTACTAGACGAAATTATTGAAAAGGCAGCTCCAGCATGGCCTATTGATCGTATTGCTCCAGTTGACCGAAATATTCTGCGTCTTGGTATTTATGAGATGTTGTTCTCAGGGCGGGGGGATGTACCACCCAGGGTTGCGATTAACGAAGCGATCGAACTTGGAAAGTCATATGGTGGACCAAATTCATATAAATTTATTTCAGGAGTGCTTGGTTCAATCTATGAGGCATCAGATTTAAAATCGAAAGAAGCTGAACAAAAGAAAAAGGAGCTTGATCCAAAAAATTTCCCATTATCTGTTAAAGCTGGGGCGGTTGTGTATTCAGTAGATACTGACGGAAATATGCAATTTGCATTTGTTCACGATATTTTTGGTAAATGGACGCTTTCAAAAGGTGGAATCAAAGATGGTGAAGATCCAAAAGCTGGGGTCATCAGAGAAATTAAAGACGAGATTGGACTAGATGTAGAGGTTTTAGATGAACTGGGTTCTAATGAATATCTTGCAAATGATAAAGAGCACGGAAAGGTGCGAAAACAAGTCCACTATTTCTTGGTTAAGTCTGAATTTACACCGGTGAAACTTCAAGAGGAAGGTGGAGGACTTACAGATACTAAATGGTTCACACAAGACGAAGTTAAAGAACTTACTACATACAACGATATTAAATCAATTATTACTAAAGGTGTGACAAAGGCATTAGAGATCGAGTCATACTAAACTAAGCTATTTATTTATGGAGTTTCCAGATTTTAGTCAGTTTGAAAAACAAATTGACATAATATTTTCTAATAAAGATTTATTAACCCAGGCATTCGTACACCGGTCTTTTATTAATGAAAAAGCAGGGCGAGGTCTTAAGCATAATGAACGATTAGAGTTTCTTGGAGATGCGGTGCTTGAACTTGCAGTAACAGATTTTTTATACAAAAAATTCCCACAAGAACCAGAAGGAATTCTTACTGCGTACCGAGCGGCCATGGTAAACACCATATCGTTATCTAAGGCAGCAAAAAAATTGAATCTCGAGGCATTTCTATTACTTTCAAAAGGAGAGCGGATGGATACAAATAAAGGTAGGGAGCACATTCTGGCCAATACTTTTGAAGCATTAGTGGGTGCATTATATATGGATGGAGGGTTTGAGGTTGCCAGAGGTTTTATTGAACAATCATTATTTGATTATATTGATGAGATAGTTGAGCAGAAACTATACAAAGATGCAAAATCATATTTTCAAGAGATTGCACAAGAAAAACAAAAAGTAACACCACATTATGAGTTGGTTGAGGCTATTGGTCCAGACCACGACAAGGAGTTCATTATGGGGGTGTTTTTAGAAGATACAAAGATCGCAGAAGGAAAAGGGTATTCTAAACAAAAAGCAGAGTCAGATGCAGCACGTGCTGGACTTGAGAAGCTTGGGTGGCTCTAGGTAGTGTTCTGTAGGAATGTACGTATTGCAAAATCTTATATGCTCGTGTAAAGTAACGAAAATCAAAGAAAAATATGGATCAAAATAAACTATATATTACAAAAGAGAGAAAAAAAGAACTCGAAGCTGAGTTGGATGTTTTAATTTCTCAAGAACGAACAAGAATTGCAGGAGAGCTACAATCAGCAAAGGAGTTGGGAGATCTTAAAGAGAACGCTGAATACCATCAGGCCCGTGAAGATCAGGCTGTATTAGAGGAGCGGATTAGAGTCATTCAGTATACTCTTAAAGAAGGTGAGATTATTACCGGAGGACACAAGACAGAGGTGACGATTGGTGCATTTGTGACGATTTCTAAAAAGGGATCATCAATAAAAAATGAGTACCAAATCGTAGGTTCAGATGAGGCAAACCCAGCTGAAGGGAAACTATCATTTGATTCACCTTTGGTATCTGCGATGCTTGGAAAGGTAGAAGGAGAATTCTTCTCATTTGAGACACCAGCAGGAGATACTATGGACTATAAAGTAGTAGCAATTAAATAAACAAAGAAGACAATGTCACCGTAGGTGACATTTTCTGAGAATGTTTTATTATATTTCAAACACAAGTGTTATTTCATTTTGTGTGAGTTAAAGTGGGTTACACACAAAAAGAGCGAGCCGTACGGCTCGCTCTTTTTGTTACAATACTAAGACCATGACAGTACTCACTACTCCAAATCCAGGAAAAACGTTGACTATCGAAGCGATAGGTGTGACATATGAACGGTTTCCAGTTAAAACACCAGTGATTAACTCAGGTGATGATTTTAGAACGATTGTGATTGAGGAGGCTGGTGATTTTCTACAAGACGGAGATGTGCTTTTACTCGCTGAATCAGTGGTCGCAATTTCACAAGGAAGGGGTTTTAGATTTTCAGAAATTGAATACGGCTGGTTTGCGAAATTCTACTCACAGTTTGTAACCAGGACACCTTCAGGGATTGGACTTGGTACACCAGAAACAATGCAACTAGCTATTAACGAGTGTGGTCTTTTGCGAATTTCTCTCGCGGTTGCAATCGCAGGTGTTACCAAACCACTTGGATGGAAGGGTAATTTTTACCGTGTGGCTGGTCCAAAGGCTCGGGCCATTGATGGGCCAACTGCTGGAACACTTCCTCCGTATAATGAGTTTGCATCTCTCTCTCCAAAGAACCCCCGGGAATACGCACATAAGACTGAACAAGAGATCAAGCAAAGCGTCGAGGTAATTATTGTTGACGCAAACGATATTGGAGTAAATATCTTAGGAGCTAAGGACAAGGCTCAAGAAATGCTTGGTGTTGCATTGTGTAAAGATAATCCTATGGGGCAAGGTTCAGAGGGAACACCCGCATTAATTTGTAGGAGAGTCTAGGACCTTTGTTATACTTACAAGATTATGTCACGAGAACAAGAAATCAAAAATATCCGAATACAAAAAAAGAAACGACTTGAAGATCTAGGTCTAGAGTCTTATGCCACAACTGCAAAGCAAGATTTTGCGTTAGTTGACGTCGCAAAAAATTTTTCAAAAATAAAAACAGCAAAGGCTGGAAAGAAGATTTCTTTGGTGGGGCGAGTAATGTCTAAGAGAGGGGCTGGGAAGATCTCTTTCGTGGAGCTATTTGATGGAACTGGAAGGTTCCAGGTAGTTCTTCGTGTTGACGAACTAGGTAAGCAAAAAATGAAATTGTTTGAAAAGACATTTGATATTGGTGACTTTGTTGAGGTGAGGGGAGAGCTATTTAAAACAAAGACAAAAGAAAAGTCACTAAAAGTATATACATTTAAAATGCTTTCAAAGTCATTGCTGCCGTTGCCGGAGAAATGGCACGGACTACAGGATGTTGATGAGAAGTATAGAAAGAGGTATCTAGACGTACTTATGGATGAGGATGCACATAAGAGATTTGTTTTGCGTTCACGAGTAGTTACAACAATACGTTCTTTCTTTGATGAGAAGAATTTTTTAGAGGTTGAGACACCAATCTTACAAACACAAGCTGGAGGAGCAATGGCTGAAGTATTTAAGACACATCATAATGATTTAGACATACCGATGGTTCTTCGTATTGCATTAGAATTACCACATAAGATGCTTATGGCTGGAGGATATCCTGCTATTTACGAGATAGGTAAAAACTTTAGAAACGAAGGTTCTGATCCAACTCATATTCAGGAATTCACTATGCTTGAGTGGTATGCGGCATATAAGAGCTTAGAAGATAACATTAAGTGGACAGAGTCTCTTATTAAAAGATGTGCCAAACTAACCAGTAAAGACACTTTTGTTGTCGAGGGTTCTGATGGTAAAGACCACAAAATTTCATTTGCGGGAAAGTGGCCTCGAGTTACATTTGCACAGTTGGTACAGAAAAATGCAAAGTTAGATATTTTTACAGCAACAAGAAAAGAGATCGAAGCAAAGGCAAAAGAATTTGGGATGGGTTCATCTGATATTAAGAAAACCGGTGATGCAAACCTGCTCGATTTCATTTATAAAAAATCATCACGAAACAAAATTACCAATCCAACATTCGTGATGAATTATCCAGGTGACTTAAAGCCTCTTGCGAACCAAAATCCTGATGGTACAGCCGCTGTGTGTCAACTTATTATTGCAGGGGCGGAAATTACAAATCAATATTCGGAACTTATAGATCCAGAGATACAACGAGCATTACTTGAGAAACAAGCAATGTTCAAAGCAGGTGGAGATGCAGAGGCAATGGAGGTTGATGAAGAGTTCCTAACAGCAATGGAACATGGGATGCCACCCATGACGGGGTTTGGTATGGGAAT
>CALLVB010000020.1 GCA_938010795.1 Minisyncoccota bacterium | reverse complement strand
TGTAGTAACCAGTCGTTCCATCAACAATATTTGTAGCTGGGTCACTATAGTCTGTAAACTCATCTACTGGGGTACAGTATGCTTCTACTCCATTAACTGTGTACATCACACCACCAAGTGTTCGAGTGATTCGGTGTGTTTGGTTTTGCTCTGAGCCACTGGCTACCAACGTATTTGTTTTATCACGGAAGCTATACCCCTCAACAGCACCGTTGCCACCTGCGGCTACACGCAAGTTATATACACCACTTGTTGAGTCTGCTAGGTCAGTAGTGTTTTGTACCACTGCCATAATCATCTGTGAGAATGGTGCTACATTTGGTGCGATGATTTCAACGTAGTCTCCTACTTCTTTCAATACCTCTGCGTCAACACGTGCTCGACGGTTGAAGTTACCATTTACACCACCACTAAAGTTGACCTGACCATTAGTTCCTGTATCTGTAGCGTTCTGTAGGTCAGTATATGTAGCATCAACACCATTAACATTCATTCGCACGTTAGCGCCACCTGCTGCTTCGTAGGCAATAGCGATGTACTGAGGGCGATAGTTGTTGATGAACTCGTTGTACTCAGCGACGGTTGGTGTAGCGTATGTAGTTCCGTCTGGGAATGAGTTGTAGAATCCTCCGACTGGTACTTTCACTCCGTTAGTTGAAGTGAAAGAAGTTGTTGCAGTTTCTACTGTTCCTGATTCATCACCCGAAGTAAGTGCAAAAGATTCAAACAATAAATCAAAGTCAGTTCCAAGTAGAGTAAGTGCAACTGTCTGGTTGGCTACTACAGAATCATAAGAACGTGTCTCAAAGTCTCCAGGTCCAGGGTGATGACGTACTGCTTCAATCACTTCGTATTCTAGGTCTGTACCGTTGAATGTAACTTGGAATTGTACACCTGTAACTGTTCCGTTATGTTCAAGGTCTCCGTCTGCTGGAGTTCCCTCTGTAGATGGTCCGACTAGATATAGGTCTAGGGGTACACCTTGCTCAAGTGTTAGTTCCTGTCCTGACAAAGTACCTACTACTGTAGGGTCAGCTGATAGGTGGAAGAGGTAGTCTGAGATACCGTATTTGTTACCAGCTGCATTAGTTACGGTAATGTGCTGTCTGTCTGTCTCAGCTACTGGATTGATTACAGTAACCTTAGCATCACCAAATGAAGTAACTAACTGGCTGAACACAATCACATGAGTAGTTGCATCCTTTCTATAGATATAACCTTGTGATCCATCTGGTACAGCTACTGGAGTGGTTGCCCCTACTGTTAGTACCCCATCAATAACTGTGTCCACAGTACCACCGCTTAGATCAACAAACTGTGAGTCTTCTGTTGTGTGGAATACTCTATGTACATTGTCAGGTAGATTAGCAACTAAAGCATCAACTGCATAAGAACCACCTACAATATCCATAGCTAGCACGTCTGGTTGTTCTGGGGCTTTCCCTGGATATTTAGAAGTTACAACATAAGCACCACCTGTCTGCCTTTGGAATGTGTATACCTCACCTGGTTCAAGAACGAGATTTGCAGGGGTTGTGACACCATCAGCAAAGGCAACACCATCGACGGTAAGGTTAGCTGTAGATGTGTGAGCGTTTGAAACTACAATACGTTCTCCTTGTGCGATACCGTCAGTTAGAGTGAAGGTAGCGGGTGCTGAGATTGCAGCACGGTAAAGATTGTCAGCCTCTGTTGTAATAGCTGTGCTTCCTGTAAAGTCTGTTGCTTCCCACCCATCTGGGGTTACGATTGTATCAATTAATGGTTGTACGTCTACTAGAATTTCATTTGCATTAGGTACGGTAAATAGTTTTTGGTAAGGTTCTCCAACTGCTAACGCTGAACGTAGAATAATACCTCCTAGATTATTTGGATCTGTTACATATTCTTCTCCTACGATAAGTCCATGTGACGGGATGTCATAAACTCCCTTAGACATTGCCTCTCCTGTTGCTACAACTAATGCTTCTGCTGAAAGAGCTGGTGTTCCTTGTGATGGTACCCATGTAGTGTCCCAGTGAGTCGGGGTGAAGATAGCCATTGCAGTTTCTCCTGTGGTGAATGTTGGACTATATGGGATAGTCGCCCATGTAGTTCCATCCTTGAAGTCAATGTAAAAATCACCTGCCGCAAGGATAACCCCATTAGTAGTTGTTAGTGCCGCGGTTGCAGTTTCAATAGTGGGTAGGGTTCCACTTGAGATTTCAATATAGGTGTCTGTATTCTCATCGTAAACGTATGTTGCTGGATTACCATTACCATCTGCATTTAAAACTTTGATAATGTCTGCATCTGATACCTGGTCATCCTCATCCCCCTTGATTAATGCGTTCATCGCCGCGATAGTTCCAACTTCAAATACATCATCCTTATCTTGGTCTACGGTTCGTGATGAACCTCCTCCTTGCTGGATGTCAATGCTAATATATTTAATCTTGTCTGTGATACGTGATACCTCACCCTCTAATTCAGAGTGATTCTGCATCGCAGTTTGAATCCAACCTTTCAATGTTGTGATGTTGGAATTTAATTGTTGTATTTGTTCATTCATATTTACTTCGTTAAATGGTTTCCCATCCCGTCTTGTTATGAGTAAGTCCAACTTAGGAATACTCTTTTATTAATTTATAGCAAGCTATATTGGAACCCCCGTAGGGATCCCTAATAGATAACTAAGATTCTCTTTTGATAACTTCCTCCACCATATCGTTCGCTGCATTTAGTTCTGCTTTGAGTTCGTCTGTAAGAGTATCGTTAACAACTGCCATGAGTCCTCGTCTGATAATATCTAATTGTTTCTTCAGAGGAAGTGAATTAAATATTTCGTTCTCTTTATCTTCACGGATCTTCGCCACATCTAGTTCTTCTTGTGTTGTTACCAACTCATCATTAACATATAGTTCACGATAAGTAACTTTATTTCCTGATAACTTCACCGAAAGAAATACTTTTCCTTCTACGAAATCCTTAGCTTCTTTCTCTGAGTTAAATACTTCTGTTATAAATCCTTTATTCATATAGTTTTAATTAAACACAAGTTGATGTTGTTGCGTAGCTACTAATATCTCCATCTCCGATACCATACACTAATGTTGCATCTTCATTGAATAACATTCCATAAGGTGAACCTTCTCGACTAAAGTGTGAAACTGGAACCGCTCCATCGTGTACGAGTGTTGTGATATCGAATGGAGTACCGAAGTCATAAGTTACGATCCCATTGAATGCATCGTTTACAAGATACAACTTCTCTCCATTAGGAGTAATCAGGAATCCACGTGGCTGAGTAGCTTGTGCATTCACAGAGAATGTATTACCTGTTGCAGCAATAGTTGTCACATCACCAGCAGTCATTGAGTATTCCCGCAAGATGTCTCCACCATCGCTAGATACAATTGCTAATGTCTGATTTGCATTCATCCATAGTCCTGAAGGAACAGCTCCAGTAAAGATTGCTCCCGAAGATGCTGTGAATGATAGAGTTGATTCATCATGTGCAACTGTCGCCGTGTACTTATACATAGTGTTTGTTGCATCTCCAATCATGTAGAAAGCTAGACCATCTTCAGTCCAGAATCCAGCTTCAGGTGTGTTATCCTGAGCAAGGATAGAGAAATCAGTGTTGTTATGAGTAAGTGTAGTGATATCATAAGGAGTAGCTGCTGTGTATGATCCAACTTCTCGTGCTCCCCTACCCATGATCATTAACTTAAAACCACCATCTACCCACTTACCATTTCTTGCAGAAGCTAGTTCTGTAAGTGATGTTGTATCACCAGTCCAAGTTAACCCTGTGAGATCAGGATAACAATTAAGTGGTGCTGGGTCCCACACTGCTGCCCCATCGGTAGGATCAGATAGTGTAAATTCTCGTGGAGTTGTTGTGTTGATCCATACTTGTCCAACAATGAATCCAAATGTTACGTCATCATTAACGTTAGGGTCACGTGTTTCGACGATTGCTCCAGTACCATCTATCTCGTACCATACTGCTGCATCATCTGCATCAAGGAATGAAATAAATACTTTTCCAGTTGATGTGTTAGTCCATTCATATCCAACCAGGAATCCAAGTCCTGCATCATCTGTTGCTGTTGGGTCTGTTGCAAATGATCCTGATGATGGTAATGTACCCGCTTCAACCCACAATGCCGCACCTGCTGTGTCATCAGTTAAGATGAATGCTTTCTTTGTCGTTGTGTTAACCCAGATAGATCCGTTTGAATATCCATCCCCTGAATCATCTCCTGAAGTTGGGTCTGTTGTTGCTGAAGGATTGTTAAGAGTCCCTGCCGCTGATGCTTGAGGTACAAAGTTAGTACCATCAAATGTAAGTA
>CALLVB010000019.1 GCA_938010795.1 Minisyncoccota bacterium | reverse complement strand
TACTGGACCTCTTGAAGCTGGATTTACTGATGGATCAATACTCTTTGATGGACCAAACGGAATTACAGAAGATAATACTAATCTTTCATTTAATGACACAACAGATACTCTAACGGTAGGAAATATTATTGTTGGGGGTACCGTACGTGATTCATCTGGTGATGCAGGAGGGGCTGGACAAGTACTTTCGTCAACCGCAACAGGTACGAATTGGATTGACCCAACAAGTATCTTTACAGGTGCATTTACACAAGGTGCAGTACTGTTCGCGGATACTGATGGAACAATCACGGAAGACTCAACCAACTTCTTTATCGATGATGTAAACAATAGACTTGGTATTGGTACTTCTACTCCATCAGAGAGTCTAGATGTTATTGGAAATATTCAGTCATCAGGTACATTCTTTGGAAATACCGCTGAGTTTGTATCAAATACTGCAGCACAATTACGCTTAGCGTTTGATGGATCAAATGGGTCTAGGTTCTCAGTGGATGCTGTTGGAGACCTTTCGATTCAAGCATCTGGTGAGCAGGTAATTATTCCCGATAATGATCTTGTTGCATGTGAAGGAGGAGCATGTCCAAGTCTACTTACTGATGTTGCATCATCAACAGCTGGTAATGTAATTGCTGAAAACAATGTCATTGTTGGAGGAACTATTGTTGACAGTACCGGGGAAGCTGGAGAGTTAGGGCAAGTATTAGTTTCTGATGGGGCTGGAGCTATGGCATGGACAGATCAGTCTGGAGGAAGTGGTGATGTATACCCATTTGTAGATAACGGACTTGAATTATTTGATCCAAGTTCTGTGAATACTATTACTATTACTGGTTCTGGATTTAATCCAACATCAGTGGTGACAATTCCAGGATCTGGGGCAACTGTTGTGACCACTGTTGTTTCCCCAACACAAATAGACCTCACAGTTACTACCTCAGCAACAACTGGTATCTTTGACATTGTGGTTACAAACGGCACTGTTGATAACACCACATGGACAAATAATGGAGTAGATTACATTACTGTAGGTACTGTGGTTACAGAAGGGTTTGAGACTGGACTAGGAGATTGGGTGCAGTCAACCACAGACGATCGGAACTGGACACGTCAAACAGGTGGTACAGGATCTGCCGGTACTGGACCAAACGGGGCAGCAACAGGAGCATTTTACCTCTACACAGAGACATCTAACCCTGTGGGCGCTGGAGATACGTTCATTTTAGAGAATACTACAAGTGCAGCAAATATTGATGTGTTTGCCTTTGATTATCATATGCATGGAGGTGGAATGGGAGACTTGCTTGTCCAAAGAAACGACGGAACTTCATGGATAACTGTTCAAACACTTTCTGGACAACAACAAGCGGCGCAAGGTGACCCGTATCTCACGTCTTCAATCAATGTTTCAGCACTTAATACAAGTGGTGGAATGAGGTTCTTCTATACATACGGAACATCATTTGAAGGAGATGCAGCTATTGATAACGTATCCCTCACTAACATATAATAAAAACCATGAATACCAACAGACTTAAAGATTTCATATTGTATAACAACATTATTCCTATTGCGGTTGCTGTGATGTTTGTTGGTGGTGCAGGTGCGTTTGCTGCACAAACAGTTGTTCAAGAAACTGGACTGCTTGGTGTTGCACAGGAGGTTGATATAAATCCACTCATGAAATTAGACGTGACAGGATTGGATGCACAACTAGAGATCTTAAACATCGTTGACACCGAGAACGCATACGAGGTGAGTTATCAGTTTGTAACATATGCTGCAATTGATGGGGTGTGGCAAGAGGTGTTAAAACAAGACATGTTGAAAGTAAGAAATAAATCTAGATTTACTTCAGCTACTGAATTAGAGTCATATCTTAATGAAGAGTTGTATGAGATTATTGAACAAGATAGGGTGTTTTTAACACGAGTTCAGAAACAAACAGAAACAACACTCGAAGGAGATGCAGAAGTTTCATTTGCTTCATTGTTGGGTGATTTCTCAGTTAAGAAGCCTCAAGAGGTTGTGGTACATACAGAAAAACAAACGTTTTTACAATCAGCAGCAAGAGTAGTAGGAAGTATTATTACAATTAGTACAGGACCAGTAGCTCAAAGTGATGGTACAGGGAATGATGTTGAAGGGGAGGTTGTAGTAGAGACTAACCAAGAAACCACAGAAGAATCAGGAGAAGCTTCAACTTCAACTGATGTGGTAAGCACTACCACCGAATCGGTTTCAACAACAACTGAGACCACATCTACAACCACAGAACCTGTCAGTGATGATAATTCTGCAACAACCACAGAAAATACATCAACTAGCACAGAGGAAACAGCTAGTGTGACAGATCCTGTTGCGACCAGCACAGACGAAATAGATGAATCAGTAAGCACTACCACCGAATCAGTTTCAACAACAACTGAGACCACATCTACAACCACAGAACCTATCAGTGATGATAATTCTGCAACAACCACAGAAGAGATAGAAGAAGAGGTAACAACAAACGAAGAGGCCGCAGATGAACCAGAGGAAGAGTTAGAAGAAGAAATCGAAGAAGAAGCTGTTGTATCAGAGCCTGAGACCCAAGAGGAAACAAGCACCACAACAACTATAGAATAAAAAGAAAACTGACGTGCCGTCAGTTTTCTTTTTATAGCCTTTCATTTCAGGGTCTGTATAATAAAGATTACTTATAAAGTAAATCAGTAGAATCATGAAGAAAATCATTATTATAGTAATTATTCTTGCTCTTGCAGGTCTGGGATATTTATTTATTACCAAGACGCCACAAGCAGTACAAGAAGATATAGTAGCTAGTGTCCCACAAGTTGAGACACTTACAGTCGGGGATCTGAGCGCACAAACTGCACCAATTATTGGTTATGGACAAGTAGTTTCATCTAATTCAGTTGCTGTGGTTCCAGAAACATCTGGTGTTGTTAAACGTGTATACAAAACACTTGGTCAAACAGTTCGGGCTGGTGAAACAGTAGTTGAGTTACAAAACTCATCAGAACAACAAGCTGTCTTACAAGCTCGTTCAGGAGTGTCATCTTCACAGGCTCAATTAAGTAAGAGCAAGCAGTCAGCAGACCGGGAAGATATTGTGAACCAAGAGCTTGATGTAAATAATAAAAAAACTGATTTAAACGAAAAACAACTCGCTATTACACAACTCGCAGATACTATTCAGATTAGTATTAATAACTCTGCACAATCATCATATGATCAATTCTTTTATGATGGTACGACAGATCCACAATTACGTTTTTCTGTAAGAGATACCTCTGATGCAAGGAGATTGGAAGCTGAGCGATCAGAACTTTCTCGTACCATAAATGAGTTTGCTGAACGTATTCCTGATGCTACATCATATTCACGTGCTATTGCACTTTTAGATGATACAGAAGACCTGATCGATTCATATCTAGCTACACTAACTAGTTTTAGCTCAGTGGTCAGTTCTCAACCAACCTCTATTGTTTCTCAAGAGGTCCAAGACCAGAGACTATCGGTGATACGCTCCATCCGGCAGCCTATATTGAGTCTTAAAAATCAAGTCTCACTAGAGAGGATTTCATTAGAATCAGCTAAGAATGCACTTGCTATCTCTGAAAATAACCTTGCTAAATTACAAGAAGGACCAGAAGTAGAGGATGTTCAAATTGCGGAGAGCGGGCTTGATTCCTCACGCTCTAATCTTGCATCTGCGCAGATTCAACTCTCTAAGACTTTTATTAAAGCACCTACATTTGGACGAATCTCTTCAATTGAGACTCGTGTCGGTCAATTAGTGGGGCCATCAGCACCTATCTTTGTGTTGTCTAGTTCTGATGCAAAACGAGTAGATGTGTATCTTACAGAGAAAGACGTAGCACAAATTCAAGTGGGTTCATCAGTGGTGATTGATGGAGAGTATTCAGGTACAGTTGCAAGAATTGCACCAACTATCGATGCGCAAACTGGAAAAATCAAAGTAGAAATCTTTGCAACAGATACTATTACTCTTACGGAGGGGGTAGGGGTAGGAGTTGCTATTGAGAGAAACAGTACAACTGGAGGATTTTCAATTCCTATCGAAGCAGTATTTGTGAGAGGTGATCAAGCATACGTATATGCAGTTGTGAAAGGTAGGGCAGTACCAACACCAGTCGAGACCGATGGATTGTTTGGTCCCGTAGTAGTTGTAAACGAAGGTGTGACAGGAGACACGGAAATTGTTTCGTTTGCACGAATTGTCAAAGATAATCAAATTATTAGTTTTGTTGAAGCATCAGTCAATGAGTTAGTTGACATAATAGATGCTGACCAAGAAGCAGCAACCAGCAGTGAAGTAACAGAATAATTATTATGATTAATTTTTGGAAATTTTTCTTAGAAAATAGAGCATTTACGTACTTTTTAGTATTTTTGTCTCTGATTGCGGGTAGTTATGCAGTACTTTCAATTCCAAAAGAGTCTACTCCTGAAATTACTCTACCGATTGCAGTAGTTAATACTTCATTCTTTGGTGCATCTGCATCAGATGTTGAGACTTTAGTGACCGACAAGATAGAAGACAGAATTGAATCAGTTTCAGATATCGTAGAATATACCTCAACATCGAGAACAGGATTTTCTAGTATTGTTGTTGAATTTGAGCAGAACGTAGATATTGATGAGCGAGTAACTCGTTTGAAAGAAGCAGTCGACGGCGCCAAAGGCAATCTACCAGATGATGGAAACGAGCCTCAGGTGACTAAAATCGAATTCTCATCACAACCAGTGCTTACCATTTCGTTAGCCTCTGATTTACCAAATTATTCATTTCAGAAAATTGTAGACCAAGTAGAAGACTTGGTTCTTGATGTGCCAGGTGTGGCAACCGTTAACTACTCAGGTATTCCAGAACGAGAGATAGCTGTGATAGTAGATAATCGTAAACTTCTTGAGTCTGGTGTTAATTTTGGGACCGTGATTCAATCACTTGGTTCTGCTAACGTAACACGCCCTGTGGGGAGTATCATTATCAATTCAGTTGAGTATCCATTAGACCTTAAAGCCGAAGTAGTTTCTTATGATGAATTGGTAAATACACCAATTGGTAGCTCAGGAGTATCTTCACTTGTGGTTACTGACTTAGCTGAAGTGACAAACGGTTATAAAAAGGAAAATACGATCACTCGAGTAGGGTTTCCAGGATCAGAAATTCAGAAATCTGTAACTATTAATGTGGTAAAAAAGGACGGTGGAGATATTACTAAAATCACTAAAGAGGTACGAGATCTCATTGAGAGTCTCGAGAGTGATCTATTGTTAGGGGTAGATACGGTAGTTACTTATGATGCAGGAGAAGACATTAAGAGAGATCTTACGGGATTACTCAAGAGTGGATTACAAACAGTTTTATTGGTGTTTATTGTCTTGTTGTTTGCTGTAGGATTCCGAGAGTCAGTTATTGCTGCGGTATCTATCCCTCTTTCATTCATGTTGGCATTTGTGGCGTTTTTGGTGGTTGGTAATACCATTAACTTTATCTCATTATTCGCACTGATTCTCTCGGTTGGTATTCTGGTCGACACGGCAATTGTGGTGGTAGAGGGTATTAACGCCAAGATTCAAGAAGGGAAGCGTCGTCAAGACGCAGCGGTTGAAACTATTGCTGAATATGGCTTGCCACTTATCGCAGGGACCATGACAACAGTTGGGGTGTTCTTCCCACTACTATTTTTATCAGGAATCACTGGTCAATTTATTGCGGGTATTCCATACACAATCATTTTCGTATTACTCTCATCATTGTTTGTATCTTTGGCATTTGTAACTGTGTGGTGTGCTGGTTTCTTAAAAAACAGAGATGCAATCGTGAAGACAGGTTGGATTGCACAACGATTCCAAAAACTTGAGACCTGGTATAAAAGACTCATTACTACTTTGTTACATAACAGAATTAAGAGACGTAGATTCCAAGGAGGAGTGATCATTGCTTTGATGCTCGCAATTGGATTGGTTGCAACAGGATTAGTCAAGGTAGTGTTTTTCCCAGGAGGAGACTTAGAATTTGCATTTATCAATATTGAAAGAGAATCAGGAACTTCACTACAACAGACTGATGAGTTTGTGAAACAGATCGAATCATTGTTGCAACAAGAGAATTATCTCGATTCTTTCGTGACTACTATCGGTGAAACTTCACCATTTAGTAACAATGAGCAACTTGTTGGTGACCAGTACGCCTACATTACCCTTAATGTGTCACCAGAGAGACAAAAAGAAGGGAAAGCATTGTTGGATCCATTACGCTCAGCTGTAAATGCAGAAGGGCTTATAGGAGTTGAGGTAACTGCTGAGGCCGGTGGTCCTCCAACTGGCTCTCCAGTCGAAGTTAACTTCTCCTCAAAGAACACAGAGCTGTTGAGGTCAACAGCTAGAGAGGCTGAAGCATTGCTATCTGTTACCACAGGAGCAATTAATGTGGGAACTACATTGCCTCCAAATAACTCAGGGTTTAATGTGATCGTTGATCGCAATGCACTATTCCGTTTTGGAGTTGATTTAAATTCAGTTGCCACAGCACTCGTGGGTGCCACAGATGGTATTGAACTGTTTGAAATCACAGAGAATGGGGAAGATGTGAGTGTGGTAGTACGTAATAGACTTGATTACGAAAATAGTGAGACTACAGAAACCAAAGCAATTACTACAGATAGGTTAGAACAATTACAAATTGTAAATAATAGAGGAGAACAAATTCTCTTAGGAAGCCTCATTTCTTTTGAGCTCGCAGAAGCAGATTCAGAGATCCAACATAATGATGGAAAGCGTGACGTTACTCTGACTTCAGATGTTACAGACGGAGTAAATCCAGGTGATGTGAGAGCTGAATTTAGAGAAGAGCTCGAAAAGATTGTTCCAGAAGGAGTTACCTTCTCATTTGGGGGAGAGGCTGCCGAACAAGACCGGTCACAGACAGAGGTATTTATTGCATTTCTTGCGGGAGTATTCCTTATGTTCTCTGTGTTGATTCTGCAGTTTGGAAAATGGAGACAGACATTAATTATTTTGTCGGTTATTCCATTTGCTCTTGCTGGGGTTCTGTTAGGTCTATTTATCTCAGGTAACGCACTGTCATTCCCGGCGATGCTTGGGTTGATTGCGCTTGCGGGTATTGTGGTTAATAACTCTATTATCTTAGTATCGGTATTTAATCAACAGCGTGCTAAGCACCCAGACTGGACGCTAGAGCAGGTAGTGGTTGAAGGGGCTGCAATGCGACTCCGACCGGTTGTTCTTACTACAGTAACAACAATCATTGGTGTGACGCCACTCTTGACTCAGTCAGCAATTTGGGCACCAATTGCATATGCCATTATCTTTGGTTTGTTCTTCTGTATTTTTGTAACACTGGCAATGATTCCATTGTTATACAGAAGACTTGAAGGGTTCCGAGAGAAGCGAGTACGAGATGTATTTAGTTGGTTCTGGACAGTGTTTGTTATCGTTCTTGTCCCACTTATAGCAGCTGGTATTGGAGCGTTTGGATTTACCAAGATGTCAGGTGAATCACAGTTGGGGCTGGTCGTGTTTGGCGTGATTGCATTCATACTAATTTATGTTCTCACTCATCTTCACAAAAAAGAACATTAACCACTTACATAAAGAATTTATTAATGTAATAAAACAAAGCGGCCGTGCGGCCGCTTTGTTTTTGTTATACTCAGAGACATGAAAAAAATCTATTTTGTAAGGCATGGACAGAGCGAACATAATGAGCAAAAACGGTATGCTGGGCAGATTGATTCACCGCTGACTAATTTGGGTAGGACACAGGCCGCTGAGACCGGAGTATTGTTACAAAACAAGGATATTAGTCATATCGTTTCTTCAACTTTGTCTCGAGCACAAGAAACGGCCCAGATAATCAAGAATGTGATTGACCCTAAGGGTGTGATTCCATTTGAAAGTCATGACATGTTTCAAGAAGCTAACTTTGGTGAAGTGCAAGGACAGCCTTATACCAACGCACAAGGGTTAGTTGCTGGAATTGAGTCTGGGACAGGAGAATCAGCACAAGAACTATATGAGCGAGGAAAAGAGTGTCTTGAGAAGATTGACTCTATTGCGGAGGGAAATATTTTGGTGGTTGGTCATGGTTCATTCACTTCAGTGATTTTTGCGGTCAATGAGGGGAAAGGGTCAGATGATTTGGTTGCATATAGAAAAAGCTGGGAATTTAAAAACGCAGAGATAAGAGAGCTGAGCTAAGATATACAAAGTCACCTCTCGGTTGCTTTTTTATTGCAATTAGAATTTAGATGCGTATAATACAAAGCATTAAAGGTCCCGGCGGGCTTTTTTAAATTACAAAAATTACCTAATCATTATGAACTTAATAAATTACGTAAAAGAGGTACAGTCAGAAATGACACACGTAAAGTGGCCAACACGAAGAACAACATTAGCGTTTTCAGCGGTAGTGATTATTGTTTCGATTTTGACGGCTCTTTACTTAGGTCTTCTAGACTATCTTTTTAGCAGCATTCTAGGATTATTCCTTTAATTAATACTATATGGCAAGACAAGTATCAGATGGACAAAAGAATTGGTACGCAATCCATACCTATGCAGGATATGAGAATGCAGTAGTGAGAAACATCAAACAACGAGTTGAGTCTCTGGGGATGGGAGAACTTATTTTTGATGCACTAGCACCAACAGAAAAAACCATCAAAGTGAAAGGAGGAAAGCGAGTGGAGGAAGAGGAAAGAATTTTTCCAGGGTATATTTTAGTAAATATGATCGTTACAGACGAATCATGGTACGTTATTCGAAATACACCACGAGTTACAGGATTTGTAGGTACAGGGGTTAATCCAGTTCCTGTAACAGACGCTGAAATGCTTGACGTTATTAATAAGACTAAAGAAGATACTACAAAGCATGAATCAGCATTTGCAGTTGATGAACCAATTGTTATTGTAGATGGTCCATTTAAAGACACAGAAGGTAAAGTACTATCATTCGATCAAGACTCAGGAAAGATGAAGGTGTCAGTGGCAATGTTCGGTCGAGAGACAGAATTAGAGCTCGATGTATTACAAGTAAGACGAATCTAGTATTTTATATAAAATCATATATAATACGCACACTTAAATAGAAAACTATGGCAGAAATAATTAAAAAAGTTAAACTAGTTGCACCTGCGGGTCAAGCAACACCAGCACCACCACTCGGACCAGTTCTTGGTGGAGCAGGGGTAAACATCGGTGAATTCACAACACAATTCAACGAAGCAACAAAGGATCGAATGGGAGAACCAGTATCAGTTGTAATTAATGTATTCGATGACCGATCATTCGAAATCGTTTACAAAACACCGCCGACGACATCTCTTATTCTTAAAGCAGCTGGAATTAAACAAGGTTCTGGTAAAAACCTTACTAAGAAAGTTGGAACAATCACTCGAGCGCAAGCAGAAGAGATTGCTGAACAGAAAATGCCTGATCTTAATGCGACTACTATTGACCAAGCGGTTAATGTTATTGAAGGATCATGCAGATCGATGGGTATTGAAATTAAGGGATAGCGCAGAGAAAAAGACACCCGCAAGGGTGTCTTTTTCGACACGTAAATACTTATGCCGTGCTGTTCCAGGTGCTACTTTTTGTATTCCAGTTGAGTAATCAGTTCAATAAAGATAATTATTACTGGGTAGTATATAAGCCGACGAAGGGAGATATTTCGTTCTTCTTAGTTACGTTTCTTAAAAAGAATAACGAGCAATAATGCTCGTCATAAGTCGTTTCGATATTATGCCTATGCCGGCATTTGTTCGGTGAAAGATTCTAATTCAAAACTTCCATCGAGAATGCCTTTAAAGATGGCAATCCATGTGCGAAATCCTGTGGGAAGTTTCTTTGTTCTTACCACATATCGATATGTGACATCATGGCCAGGCAGGCTCTTTATCCTGCCGCCATTAGCACTGTTAATCGGAGGCACCGGTGCAGCTTGCTTTTCTAGTGCTTCTCCTGCCATTTCAAAAACTTTATCTTCAGGAAGGTAGTCTACGGGGTGAGATTTTTTGGTCATACTATTCTCCTTATTTCTGACATATAAAATATACAATAAATAATATATTTTGCAACTATCAGTATAAAACAAAGCGGGCGTACGCCCGCTTTGTTTTATAAAATATTTTGTTGTAGATTTAGTTTTTAAATAAGATGAAGTACAAGGAGAAGAGAATAATTTTTATAAGGTGTAGTGCTTCTACAGTGAGTAAAAATTATTTGAATTCGACGCAGTGATTCGCTTATTTTAGGGCTAAATAAAGAACTTACGCATGAATCCTTTAAGACTCTCCCCAATATTTCCAAACGTTCCATACATACCAGCCTGACGTCGCTCTAGACCAAGTACAGCAAGTCCATACGCTACTGACCAGGGAATGTCATAGTCTCCACCATCTTGTTTGATTTTAAGAGTAGATTTAGGTGCTCCTTTCCGTGCAGGAATACATAATTTTTCTTTAGCAAGTTCTTCGATACCTGTAGTGAGTGCACCACCACCTGAGAGAATAATCCCAGCAGGGAGTAGTTGTTTTTTAGAAATCGCTGCTAATTCACCCTGAACCTCTTTAAAAAACTTATTGAGTGTTTTTTCAATGATCTTTTCAGCTTTAGTAATCATGTGAGCTTGATCTGGGTGCGCACCTAATTTAATCTGTTCAGCTTCGTCTACCGGAACTTTGAGTCCAAGCGCTAGCGCATTAGTAATGTCCTTTGATCCAAACTGGATACTCTTAAGCATGAGTGGAGTATCGTGTTCATACACTAATAGTTCGGACGTGTCAGAGCCGATATCAACTAAAATAGATCCAACTTTTCGTTCGATATCAGAGAGAGACACACACGAGCAAGCAAGTGGTGAAGGAATGATATCTAGTAGATCCAAATCTAACTTGTCACAGATATCCTCGATGATCTCAATAGTTGTTGTAGGGAAGTCAATAAAGAATACTGTTGTTTCAAGTTTCTTTCCCTTCATTCCAACTGGTGAACCTACTACAGGTTTTCCATCTAAAATGTATGACGTTGCCAAAGACTCAATGATTTTCCGGTTAGGCACTCGGGCTTTAATGGATGCCTTTTCAATACTTTTTTGTATATCAAGCTCCGTGACTTCACCTGAACCAAGTGTCACAATAGTAGCTACTTGCTTGGAGTCAGACTCAAGTCCAGTTCCTGATGCAGCAACAACAACCTCAACCGCTTTCTCTCCGAGTTTTTGCTCGATCATGCCTAATCCACGACTGATTGTCTCGTATGTTTCTTGTGGAGAGGTAATATATCCATGTTCAACACCACGCGTAGGGACTGCAGCACGTGCTGCTACTTTGAGATTTTTTTCATCACGCTTAAGAACCACTATATTTGTAGTAAAACTACCGATATCTATACTGGTTATCATGTGTTTGCTCATAGTATTTAAATAGAAAATTGTTTTCGCAACTCTTCTTCTTCATGGTCCATTGTATCACCGTGATCATGGCCGTTCAAATGAACAAGTCCGTGAACAAATAAGAATGCAATAAAGTTCGTGAACGTTCGATCAAAGTCTTTATATTGCTTCTTACAAACAGGGAGACAAATAAAGATTTCTCCAGATGTTTCAGAGAGAGGAAAGGAGAGAATATTAGTTGCATAGTCTTTATTTCTCGTTTCAGAATTAAGTTTTCGCATGGTCTTTTTTGAACAAAAGACAAGACTTAATTCGTAGTTTTCACCGAGGTATGCACTGGTCATTTCTTGGTACGGAATATTGGCAGGGACCTTGGTGAATAAACCTTCAGTTC
>CALLVB010000018.1 GCA_938010795.1 Minisyncoccota bacterium | reverse complement strand
CTTTCATTGCCATTTTCCCCCGATATCATCAGTGGTGATCTCAGTAGTGTCGTAGTGCCCTGATTCACAGAGGCTCCTTTAGCTAACAATAGGTTCATGATACGAATTCGAGCCTTTAAAGTAGCTGTGCCCAGGAAAGTATCGCCATCCCCATGAACGGCGTCCACGTCTGCACCTGAGTTCAATAAGGCTTCCGTGCAGCTGGTACGATTGTACTCGATAGCATGGCTCAAAGCTGCCTTTCTCTTCTTGTCCCTTACGTTGATAGAAGCACCAGCGTTTACCAGCAGCTCCAAGCAGCCCAAGCGGTCTCCATGTATTGTTACGTACATCAGGGCTGTAATTCCCATCCGGTCAGCTGAGTTGACAGATGCTCCCGCATTGATGAGATATTTCATACAATCAACATGTCCACCCATACCTGCATACATAAGTCCAGTTCGCATGGTGTCATCTCGCTCGTCAATATCACACATACCTGTCTCTAAACTATTTTTCACACCCCTTGCATCTCCCGTAAAACTCGCCATCATCAAAGGGCTCATTTGGTCCTTCTCCCTAATATCCAGATCAAAGACACAGCTGTATCTTGCCATGGCAATTGAGACTTCGGGTGTAAACGTTTGAAGTTGAACGTTGACAGATTCTGCTGTGTGACCCTGGAAAGTGGACAGGGCGGGCGGGGTCTTTTGCTCCAAGCGGGAATGCGCAGGCGTGCGTGGCCAGCCACTAGTACCAAATGTTGGGCACTTCGGTGCCAGTACTAACGGGCCCGTGACGTCGACATCTCACTGGTATTTCCAAGTTCAAGGGAAACTTTCGCAAAACCGGAGTGGAGGCTGCCAACACGCTAGGCTTGGCGGATCTATATCTAGATCTATAGGTCTTGGGTTTGGGAGTAGATCTAATGGATTAAGACTAGTAAGTGAACTAATAGTCTACCTGTAGCCTTTGTAGTTTTGCGTAATGTCGGTGGCGCGCTAGATACTCTCCACAACGGATGTCAAGAAGACCCACCACGAAGGTCTTTGTTTTAAAGCCGATCTTTAGATCGGGTTGTGGACACAACTGTGAAGGTTGTAAATAGATCGTAGTTCTGGAATTACTGGTGCTTAGTGGCGAATAGTGCTTACAACTGTGACAGAGGATTGGCGTGCATAGCCATCATCTTTGCTTGCATTGTGAGTGTCGGGGTGGCTAGTAAAACTGGGGCACGACTATTGGTATACGTAGATCTAACTAATATGATAGCGCACGAGGAGACAGGCTTCCCTTTTAGGAATTAGGATAAAGTCCGAAAGCCAAGAGGGCTGCCGCATCACGTACTCAGTCAGCACCGTTTGTCATCGAATTGATTGATATGGCTGCCTGAGACCTGTTGAAGAATTGGTCTCTTCTATTGCACTGCTATTCGAATCTGGAGAAAAGATTAATGGAAGGTTAAACGGTCTACGTAGCGCTCGCTGTCAAGATATGGTGTTTTAAGGACCTGTATAGAAATGATGGATAGTTTACACGTTGGGAATTCGCAAGCGTTTTAGTTTGAAACTTTAGTTGGGTTCGGAAAGTCCCGGCAGCTATTTTGACATTGTGCCGAATGTAGGCTACCCAGTCAGCACCGTTTGTCATCGAATTGATATGCCTGCCTAAGACCTGTTGAACAATTGGTCTATTCTATTGCACTGCTATTCGAATCTGGAGAAAAGATTAATGGAAGGTCAAACGGCCTCAGTAGTGCTGTCAACACAGCATAGCAATGACGGATACTTTACACATGGGGAATTCGCAACCCCTTTTAGTTTTAGACTTTAGCCAAGACAGTGACTAAATGCTTTAGCAAAGGGCGGTCAAATAACGCTCTTTGACTTTAGTTGGATTCGTAAAGTCCCTGCAGCTATTTTGAGATTTGATCACAAGCGGTATCATTTAGCTGTAAGGCTGGAGTGACGAGGCATTCAAGCCAATAAAATCACCTGTAAAAGCTATCCCAAGGTACAGGTATTGTTACATTGCTGACATTATCGGTAATAAAGCTGCTTGAAATGGCTACAAAATAAGTAAAAACTAAAAAGTAAAAAAAAAGAAGTACCCGTATGAGGGCACAGGCTTCGATACTTTCCGATTATTTTTCCGAACTCTGAAGTCCTGTGGTCATGGTAAGTTTTTCCGAACTCTGAAACCCTGTGGTTGTTAGAACTTGTTACCTTCCCCATAAACTGCATAAAGTTATAGTGTGCTTATCTTTCAACCCGGGTGCTGCACTTGCTTGGAAGTTTATGCAAAAGTTGGACAGTTGGCAACGAGTCGATCCACGAGTGGTCTGTACTCTCTCTGTAGGGACCAGTTAAACCGTAAATGTAAAGCGTAAATGATAGGATCGGGGGAAATCTTCTTTTGTGTGACCTTTTTTTCACCAAAAAAAGCAGCAACAACAAGAACAACAAAAACATGAAGAAAGTGTGTGCCTTGAGTGAGAGATTGAACCTCCAACTGTGGATCTTGCAAGACTAAAAAATTAGCGGTTTTGCAGTTTCCGTTTCAATTGGCCTGTCTCTCTTCAGAACAATGATGTTGGCCGCAAGAAGGCTCAGTTGGGACCACAGAACTAGAGTTACAATTCAGAAAGTTGAGAATTCTTCAAGAATCTTTTTTCAGACATCAATTTCAAATTGTCTAAGGTCAATGTGGTGAAGTTTTCCTGGCAAAACGTTCATAATTAAAAAAGTAGTAAATTTATGCAAATTTTTGCCTTGCAACCTATCTGTTTACATGGGAAAAATCCAAGATGTCAGCCTTCTTAGCAATATGGGTAGAAGCTGGATGCCGATAGGTCTCCTTATCTCTATGTCT
>CALLVB010000017.1 GCA_938010795.1 Minisyncoccota bacterium | reverse complement strand
TATTCCGAGTGCATTATCAAGACCAATTGATCCTGATGAGATAGCATCGATATCTACTTTGGGTGAATCTCCGAGCTTGATAAGAGCCCCTTCTCCAAATTTTGTTTGAATATCATCAAGAGTATTTTCTACCTCTTTCATTTTAATTTCTTTTGCTGAAGGTCCTTTTTTAGTCTCAGTCTTTTTTACCGCTTCTTTCTTAGATGCTGGATTTTTCTTTTCTTGTGATTTAGCTGCCATACTATTTATGTCTGTTACTACGTAATTCTTGTATTGTAGCACCAGGATATGTGTAACATGTCGCCAAGTTTTACACAGTATTGCGATACTCAACTACGCTGATGTATTGCATGCTCCTTGGTATAATGGAATGTATATGGCAACTAGAAAAAAGAAATCAAAGAAGACCACGTCTTCTTCTGCGAGAGGACAGAAAAAACCTCCTCTCAATTCAAAAAAAGTTCAGAAACAAAAAATAAAATTATCAGACGAAGTTATCAGTTTCTTGGTTGCGGTAGGGTTCTTTGCCTTGTCGGTACTCCTTATTGTTGCGGCATTCGGTCAGGCAGGAATTGTGGGAAACCATATCTATTCAGGATTAACTACACTGCTGGGGGTTGGGTATTACTTAATCCCGTTACTACTGTTTTTATTGGCTGTTTCTTTTTTCTATAATATTGAGCGTAATTTTTCAAAAATCAAAATTTTTGGTTCAGTTCTATTTTTAATGTGTGGACTCGCGGTATTGGACTTGTTGTTTACTAATGGTGGAATTGTAGGTAAGTTCATCGCTTCAATCCAAGCTCTGTTTGGTAAGTGGATGACCGTATTCTTTATGGTGTTAGGTTTTATTGGTTCGCTGACTATTATTTATGATGCAACACCTGGTATTGGATGGTTACGAAGTAAGATTGCGCGAGACGAAGAAGTATATACAGAAGAACTTAATGAGAAAGAAGAAAAACGAATTGAGAAAGCAACCGCAAAGGCACATGAGGCCGTAGCAGAAGAAGCAAAACCAAAAAAGAACTTTTTATCAAAAAAAGAGCAAGAAGGTATTGCTCAAGCAACAAAAAAACCAGCTGCTCCTAAAAAGAACGAGGAACAGAAAATGGCAGAAGGAATTGATAATAAGATTAAGAAGACATTTTCGAATAAGGCGAGTGACGCAAAGTTACCACCAATTAAGATGCTTTCAAAGGATAAAGGTAAGCCAGATGTGGGTGATATTAAGGCAAATGCGAATATTATTAAGCGCACACTCTCAAACTTTGGTATTGAGGTAGAGATGGATGAGGTTGCAGTGGGGCCAACAGTAACTCGGTATTCATTTAAACCTGCCGAGGGAGTAAAGCTATCAAAGATTGCTGGATTGCAGGATGACTTAGCGTTATCATTGGCAGCAAAGACACTTCGTATGGAGACACCGATCCCAGGGAAGTCACTAGTTGGTATCGAAATTCCAAATAAAGCCAAGACTATGGTGGGGCTTGGAACTTTGTTATTAGGAGATGGGTTCTCTACTACTAAAGATGCACTACCGATGGCAGTCGGTAAAGATATCGCTGGTAATCCAGCATTCATTAATATGGCAAAGGCTCCACATATGTTAATTGCTGGTGCAACAGGTGCTGGTAAGTCAGTTACGGTACATGCTCTTATTACCTCGCTACTTTTCAAGCACGGACCAGACATGCTTAAGTTCATTATGGTTGATCCAAAACGAGTTGAGCTGACGTTATATAACGGAATTCCACATCTCCTTACTCCGACCATTACAGATCCTAAATCAGCGATCCTCGCGCTTAAGTGGGCGGTAAAAGAAATGAATCGTCGATATGATGTACTGCAGTCTCACTCAGTAAGAGACATAGGTTCGTATCATGACACGATCGTTACGCCGGCAAAAGCCAAGGCACAAGAGGGAGATGAGGTACCAGAAACAATGCCGTATATTGTAATCGTTATTGATGAGCTTGCTGATATTATGATGAGTTACCCACGTGAACTTGAGGCGGGTATTGTTGCTCTGGCACAGATGTCACGTGCTGTTGGAATTCATTTAATCCTTTCAACACAGAGACCATCAGTTAATGTTATTACCGGTCTTATTAAAGCAAACATTCCAACTCGTATCGCATTGAAAGTTGCATCAGCTGTCGACTCGCGGACTATTCTTGATATGGGTGGAGCTGAGAAACTTCTTGGTGCTGGAGATGCACTTTACATGACAGGATCAATGCCAAATCCAGTGCGAGTTCAGTCAGCATTTATTCCAGAAGACGAAGTGAAAGAAGTGGTGAAATACATCAAAAAATCTTATCGAGATGAACTCCCAGATGAAATTGACCTCACCACTCAATCAGTTGCGGGAGATGCAACTATGTTTGCTGGGTCAGTTGGAGATGATGACGATGAAGATGAATTATTTGAAGATGCAAAAGCAACGGTAATTCAAGCTGGAAAAGCTTCGACGTCATATTTACAACGGAAGCTTCGAGTTGGATATTCTCGTGCCGCACGCTTAATGGATATCCTTGAAGAGCGAGGAGTGATCGGTCCAGCTAATGGTTCAAAACCTCGAGAGGTTTTAGTAGGAATGGATCAGTCAGAAGGTGACGTGCCAGAAACTGATCTGGAAGAAGCACCAGAGGTATTGTCAGAAGATGCACAGACAGATGTGTACACACCCCCAACTAATGATAGGTTTTAATTATTATGAATAGGGCAAAGATTCTTCCAGTAGCAGGTTTTGCACTAGTTATATGTTTGATCCTTGGGTATATATTATTTAGATTTTTACCACTCATAATTGGACCAGAAATCGCTGTAACATATCCTGACTCGTACCTTGTAACAAGTGAAAGTTTTATTGATATTACACTTGAAACCAAGAGGGTTTCAAACCTTACAATACAAGGATTACCTATTGATGTTCAAAAGAGTGGGACTACTATATATCGGTATCAACTCTCAGAAGGTATTAACCGGATACATATCTTCAGTGCAGATACATATGGGAGCAGTAAGAAAAGCTCAATTTTGGTTATAAAAAAAAGTGGAAAACCCCTTAAATAGTACCTAAGTTGCGCTCTAGTAGTTTCTAATGGAGCGCAAGTTGCGTTATACACGACATTATCCACACCGTACATATATATGTACTAAAATACGCACTATAAATGGTATAATTTCTCCCATGTAGTGCGTATTTTTCGTACTACATAAAACAGGACCTTTGACAATTACATATAGAACTATACGTCTTTCAGACGTTACAGATACTTAATGTATTTGGCATGGTCCTTGTTTTTTGTTTTCTGCAGAAAATGAGAACGTTATGTCTGTATATTATTAGAAACTATTATAAGAAAGCAGGACCGCATTAACCATGCGTCACCCCTGCTCAAAACTTACAGATTAAAAAAATATTATGTTTAAACTTACAAATAACCTAGCTGCACAATTTGCAGCTGGACTTGTAGGATCTGTTATGGCAGTAGCACTTACGTTTGGAGCATTCCAACCGGCAGTAGCTTCTGCTGCAACAGACGCAGAGATCGCACAATTATGTGTGGACGCTGCGGCAGCAGGAATCCCAGTAACTACTGGAATTTTTGCAGCTCTATGTGCAGGTACTGGTAGCTCAACAACAGCTACTACAACTGCAACAGGGAACGGTTACATTTACCACCCTAATGTTGATTACTTCTTCGCAAACAACATGCGAGCAGGAGCTCGAGGAGAAGAAGTACGACAATTACAAATTGCACTAAACGATAGTGCATACCCAGTAGCAGCGACAGGAGCAGGTTCACCTGGTCTTGAAACTACTTACTTTGGTCCAGCAACACAACGAGCCGTGATTGCTTTCCAAACAGCACAAAACATTCAACCTAACATTGGTAACTTCTACCCGCTAACGCGAGCAGAGTTCAACCGAAAGGGTGATGTTGACACTGATGACAACTCAGATGATTCATCTGACGACTCTGACGACAGCGACACTGATCTACGAGTATCAGAAGGAGATGATCTTGATGATATGCGAGTTGCACCAGGACAACGACACGTACCAACTACATCAGTTGAACTACGAGGAGATGTTACTGTTGAGACTATGACTGTTGAAGTAACAGGAGACGCTCGAAAAGACGTTGATGAAGTTTCAGTTTGGTTTGACGGAAAACTAGTAGACACTGACTCAGTTGATTCAGACTACGAAGCTGTCCTAACACTAAACATGGACGTTGACGGAACTGAAGAAATTATTGTTGCAGCTTCTATTGAAGGAACTGTTACAAAAGACAACCTAGAATTCCAACTAGAAGTAGTTGAAGTTGAGGTTGAATCAGGAGACGTTTCTGGACTACCAGTAGACGGAGCTGAACACACTATCAACGAAGATCTTGAAATCAACACATTCACAATGGAAATTGATAATGAAGGTGGAGACGTTAAGGTTGGAGACGATGATGAACAAATTGCTACAATTAACATTGAAAACGATAACGCATTTAACGATGACGAATCAATCTTTGTTCAAGTTCTAGCAATGGAACAAGTTGGAGATGCAGATCTTTCAGATCTTGATAACATTTACATTGAAGTAGATGGAGAAAAATTTGATGGAGATGTTGAAGACGACTATGTAACATTTGACTTTGGAGACGGAGTTGAAATTGAAGAGGATGAAGATATGGACTTTGACGTATTCGCTGACATTGTTGACGGAGCCGGAGATGACCTAGATTTCACACTTGATGCTGATGACCTAGATGAACTAGTAATCATCGCAGATGAAGACGATCGAATTCTTTCTGAAGATAATGGAGCTGTAACATCAACTGGTTCAGCTACTGATATCCAAGCGGGAGACGGATCTTCATCAGACTCTGATGAAGTTACTGACGATGAGATCGCAGTAGGACAAGAAGATGCACAATTTGTATCATTTGACCTAGATATCGATGGAGAAGATGTAACAGGAGATGTAGAAGTATTAATTACTATTACTACTACAAACACTGATTCTGATGACGTTGAACTAGATAATATCGAAATTCAAGACGCTGACGGAAACAGGATTGCATCATCAGACGATGAATCAATCTCTGGAACATCACCAACATTCACTTACACAATCGACTTTGACGATCTAACATTTGAAGAAGGTGATGACCAAACTTTCTACCTAGTAGGAACAGTTGGTGATGACGTTGAAAATGGAACAACTTACGAAGTTACGAATATTAATTTCGCAAACTTTGAAGGTGAAGATTCTGACGAGAACGTTACTATTGG
>CALLVB010000016.1 GCA_938010795.1 Minisyncoccota bacterium | reverse complement strand
AAAGTTACTTACAACAAATTTTGGTAATACTGAGACATTATAGGTAGTGCTTGAGTACATCAATGTGAGAAGTGAAAACCCACTATTTGATACTTCTTGATAAGTTTCTGATTTTTTTTATTAATATATACATTTCTGATTTTCCACAAGTATTGTACCACTTTATAAAGCAACGCTCAAACCCGCTCTGTCAAGAGCAGGTGATAGGCGAAACCACAACTTTTAAAAACCGCGGAATTGTGAATATATGTTGAATGTGTACTGTATAGTGAAGCACATATGGCTCTTAACTCTTTCCCCCTCGGAGCCGGGTCCCAAATAAATTGATTCACCCTCACTACGATTTAAAGGTCCCGTGAAGTAGGGTCAAGCAGGCGATGATGCGATGGTGCGATGGTGCGATGGTGCGATAGTACCGTCATTAAAAGTCGATTAACATCACAGGACGTCTGGTCAGTGGTCACTATTGGCATGCTTGGACTCAGAACCACATTCTATATCTTTCTTCTGGCTTTGTTTGCTTTGTTTGCTGAATTGTTATGATTGTACTTGGCCGCTATTGTCTGAAAGAATGTAACAAATAGTTTTCTGCTAATAGTACATTACATTGCATATTATTATATTATATTATTCCCACGCCGTGCGAAAGAGCCAATATCCCAGCAGGAGTCAAGTGAAGGTGAGTTACCAATCACCAATGGCCATTACAGAAAATAGTACGAAAATTTTTATTAATTTTTCAAATGATATCAATAACAACGTGATGTGATCGGATCTAAATTCATTTCATTTCATTGTTAATAAGTGCTTACTTATTAAATTTATTTAACGATAGATGCATAACTTCTTATTAATGGCCAATGCCTTTAACGATAGATGCATAACTTCTCTCTCTAACGAGTCGGCCATTCCATTTGAGTACAGGTAGCTGATTCCAATTCTTTTTTTCAGTTCACCTGTCTGTCTGTACCGTGTACCGTATACTCACTATTTATCACCTTACTGGCCGACTCTTTCTAACGAGTCGGCCATTCAATTTTTAAACTCTTTGCTACACGTACACTTATAGGTACTGTAACTGTTTCTAATTTTGTTATTTCATGTTCTATTTAGGCATTCTGGTATTAAGGTACACTTGATATTCATCATATTATTGGCCGACTCTTTCTAAGGAGTCGGCCATTCAATTTGAGTACAGGTAGCTGATTCCAATTTTTTTTTTTTCAGTTGACCTGCTGTATATTTGCTATTTTCATGTTCTATTCGGGAAGTCCAGTATACTCACTATTTATCACCTTACTGGCCGACTCTTTCTAACGAGTCGGCCATTTAATTTCAATTTCAATTTCTAAACTCTTTGCTATTGTTCTAAACTCTTTGCTATACGTACACTTATAGGTACGGTAACTGTTTGTAATTTACTGCAATTATCCTAACGGGTCGGCTATTGAAATTCAATTGAATTCAATTTTTAAACCTTTGCTGTGGAAGGTGATGTGGGTGGGGGGGCGGGGGGTATGGGCGCCCCCTATCCACTCCGACAGGCGGTAAAAAGTACACTTTTGAAAAATGTTAGGGATTTTTTTTCATTTTGATTGACTTTTGGGGCTTCGAGTCCCTAGGGTTCACCCCCCCCCCTCAGGTCAATCCTGGATCTGCTACAGAAGTCTGCATACCGGTACAGGAGCGAAGCGTCAAGTTCCAGGGCTTTACCACCAAACTCATGGAAAAGCAGAATATTTCAATGTTTTTGAAAAGTGCGCTTTAGGTTTTTGTTATGTCTACCGTATTTCTCTATTTTTGTCTTTTGTCTTACAGTGCTCAAATGCTACGTATTTTTGTCTTTTGGGATCGCAGTGGTAGTACAATAACTAACGCCGCGAGATGTCGTAGTTAGTATCAACTCAAGAATGAATGTATTTGACTTCGATTTCCTTATATCCAACAGATGGCGGGTGCGAGATGCATAAATTTACTAATATTACAGTAGCTTTAGAAATTCGAGCTCCGCCCTCGCAACATAACCACCAATCACTAGTGGCAATCAGCTATCGCTGACACCATTGCCCGCCAATAAATGGCACGATGGCCTTCCTTTTCTCTTTGTCAGAAGGGTGATTGATATGCGTCAAAAACTCAAAATTAAAAAAGTAATATCACACAAAGCCTTAGTTGGTAAAAGTACCCCGAAAAAATGTTCTCAATATTGAAGTTGCAAATGTCAATGATAATTCTACTAGTTTCCCAGTAGAAAACAAAACGACTTAAAAAATTGATTTTTGAGCGAAAACGCGCATTTACCATAGATCTCCTCCACATCTAAAAGTAACTTCACAAGTTTGATGACATTTGAATTCTTCCCTTCTATGCCAAATGCGAAGCAAAAAAAATAAAAAGATAAAATGAAAGTAGACGTCCCCTCCGTTTCATCGATGCTCGAGTTGATTGTATTATATTGGTACCTGCCGCTTAGCAGAAGAACAACAGGCAATTTAAATTAAATTAAATTCAAAGAGCAACAATTTTTCAGCATTTGCATTCACCTTGACTGTAAGACGTACCACTGTTTATCGAGTGTGAGTGTGAAAAACAACATACAAAAAGCAAAAACTGGAATAAAACTCTCGACCTGTTCTACCAAGAAAGAAAACCATGAAAGAGGGGCTGACAGATACCGGTACCAATTTTTACTTTATAGCAAAGAGCGAGTATAGGCTCGCTCAACGAGGTTGACCAGTATGCATGTACTCAGTACGGCACATGCGTCAACCTCCTTGGGCTCGCTCTTAGTTTATAGCTTTCTTTCTTTTTTTTCTTTTTTTGGTACCTTTTCCGGACCATTTACCGTAGATCTTTACAATCGATGTTTTCCACAAGTGAAAGATTAGTTGTCCACAGGGTGATGCTGCGTTCCCTCAAAAAGCAAGAAATTGGAAGATTGGAACCATTTGTTCTTTCCCGACATTAGCCAACTGTCTTCAAGACGAATGAATTAAACACCCCAAACGCTTATCTTAACAAGTTTAAATTGTAATTTATGGAAAGCTTGTCTCAGAAGTCACCATACCAATCTATGATTGCAATTGACGGATGTTGACCAATTTCAAAGGGACATTTTGCATGTTATGGCACCATGACGTCATAATAGTAATGATCAAAACCTCATGCTTTGACAGCACGATATGTTGCCATCTGCCGCGAAGGTCAATACAAGTTGTAAATGAAATTGAGTAGTTTTGTATAGTGGTACAGTAAGGTGAGAACAAAAATATCCCGTTGACCAATGACGTGGAGGAGTCTGTCCTGTACTCTATTTAGCACGGATTACTACACTGTCTCATTGGTGGTCAAGTGCGCATTGGGCAGTGCCCTAAATTGAAAGCCATTACGAGTCTTACGACACTCACCAACCAGATTGGACATAGATCGGTACCCCCAGATGGCGAGCAGGTCTAGCGACAACGGGGTACCGCCCAACCATAGTTTGAATCTTGAAGCTGCGTACGGTACTTATTTAGCAGGATCTGATGATGTAGCAAGGTATCTCAAAACTTCAAAAGCGAGGAAAATTCGGAGGTGACGAACTGTATTCTGGGTAGGTCAAATGTTGTGTGCTTCATAATTTCGGCCGGTTACTGTTGCCTATCGTAGACTGAAAGAATGATGAGAAATCGTTTTGGATTTTTCCCCCAGGATCACCTGATTGTAGTTTTTAAAAGGAAAAAAGTTTGATCGAAAATTTTGGAGCCTAATCGGTTAGACCAAAAAGTGCTTGAATTATACCTCTGACCACTGGAGCACCAACAAATTTCTCTTAAGACAGCAAAGCAAAGACAATAGTAAGTTAGTTCCATTTTAACTTTACAGAGCAGTAAATTTTTACCAATAGAAAGATCGTTCTCCACAGTTAGATCTATCACATATTTTTCTCTTTTGGGAGTTCCATTGTGACACCTTTTCATGTCATCCATTTTTTCTCTTCAGATGAAGATGTTCACCACCTTAGGGACGGACCCCTGGTTCCGGGAAAACAACATGGATCCATCGCTTAGAGCCTGCTGCCAAATACAGAACGCTCTTTGGTGATCCTTCGTTCGACCCCTGGGCACATTTCCACAGTTGTCCGGACGGTACAGCTTTTATGTAGAATCTACCACAGCTACCTCTTGGATATTAACAACGAACGATTGGACTACATCGTAAAAAAAAAAAATCGATGGCCTATAGTCGTACGGGACAATGAGGACATGCATCTCAAATTTTTAGGTATTTTAACAACTTCCAGAAGCCAAGATTCCAGTATTACGAGGCACAATACTAAAGGCAAAATTGAATAAACTGTATTCGAAACAAAAAATGAACTGTTCTCAAACCTTGACCTTTTACATCGAGTTCGAAACCTCAGTAGAAAAATATATATAAATGTAATAAAAGTCTTGTAGGGTGGAAATATATGAATTTATTACTGTGAGCAAAGTAAGCCCCCTAAAAGGTTCCTCTCCGTTGCATTGTGCTATGGTAATGAGTAATCACGATACCTACAAACTTCTTAATGAGGCACACAAATCCAACTCTGTACACTTTCGCTTAATTTATGGGTTAATAAATGTACATCTATGTAGGCCCACACTGGACTATTTCTGGATCTATAAGGCTGTATAAAATGCATTGCGCCCTCCCGCTCGACAAAAGCGAAATCCTTTGGCAATCAGCGGTTAGTTTAATCACGTGTCCCCACGTATGCGTCGCGCCAGTTGCATATCCCTAGTCATGATGGTAACTCGTTTTGCGTGTATAGCCGCAATATTGGTGTCCTCAAACAGTCCAACAACATAAGCTTCCAGGGCCTCCTGTGGAGTAAAAGAAAAACACATAAAAAGGGTGAGTATGCGAGTCCAAAGGCCAGTCCACTACCCTCTCTGCAGATATATACCGGTACACAGTCTCAGTACGAGCCAACAACATGGGTAGATCTAATAGAATAAAAATGATGTTCTACCAGTCATAGACAAACGTAACAGTGTTTGACTGTTTGCTGTTTGTCCAATGGTACCAGTAGACACAAGCAAAGAACCCTTCACTTTGGCTGGTCTCAACGACATGGAGTATGGAATGTTGTATCCATGTCGTTGGGCTGGTCTAGACTCTTCATAGCCACACAACTGTGCAGTCTACCGTATATGCCACTTGTGTTTACATTTACCGGGGTACAACTCTACATGCTTTAGCATCATCCTCTAGTACCGTAGTACCTCTACGGTACCGGTAGTTCCACGAAGCAGTAGGTACCACCCATAGACAACCAACATGTGAACCACCGTACTGTGAACACTGAACAGAGGTTAGGCGGTCGTATGCCAGTTCATTAATTACTCCCAAGCACTGAGCTCGATGTCAACAGTTATAACTTATAACTAACGTATACCAGCAGAACAATATGTATACCGGTGTTTGCTACACTCTGACAGCATACTGTAACCATAGACAAAGAAATAGTACCGGTACCGGTATTATGTTTGTCTATGACTGTAATCAACGTCATTGGACTGTAACGGACAAAGACCCCGCCTCGAACCGTGAAGGCCATGACCATACTGGCGAGTAACTCAGCCTCACCTGATTGAGCTAAATAATAAATACTGTTTACCGGTACCGGTATAGATATCTGTATTTTTACAGGCATACAGTAAAAAGTTGGCTGGGACACTTACCTGGATACATTCAAGAGATGCGGCTGTAAATCGGAAGAATGTTCCGTAGTCTTGGGTAATTTCACGAATCAAGCGCTGGACGGGCAGTTTTCGAA
>CALLVB010000015.1 GCA_938010795.1 Minisyncoccota bacterium | reverse complement strand
GGTGGAGATGAGAAAGATGTGTGGTCATCAGTCCCTGGCTTCCTCAAAAAAAGGAAATAATCCAAAAACAGACGATTTACTTCGTCAGCTACAAGGAAATTCCTCTTAATGTACGAGTTAGTACATCAGCGAGGAATTTTCTTTTGCTTCCTTGTAACTCACTCTGTTTTTGAATAATTTCTAAATAGGATTATTTTTATTAACAACGCAAAGTAAAGTAGACTTGACATGTATGTTATACTATCAGGATTAAAGAAGTAAATAAATATATATGTTTGACGTAGCAATTTTGGGTGGTGGTCCTGCTGGATGTGCAGCTGGTGTATATGCCGCTCGTAAACAACTAAATACAATAATTATTACCGAAACATTCGGTGGTCAATCTATTGTGTCTCCAGGTATCGAAAACTGGATCGGAGATCAAGTAATTCCAGGAATGGAGCTAGCAAAGAAATTAAAAGAGCACGTAAAAAAATACGAGGCTGATGATTTTGTAATCAAAGAAGGATCTCGTATCGAAGACGTTCAAAAAATTGATGGTGGATTTAAAGTAATTACTACTGGAGGTGAATTTGAGGCAAAAACAGTTCTTGTAACAACAGGATCACACAGGCGGAAGCTCCCAGTTCCTGGTGCCGACGAGTTTGAACACAAAGGAATCACGTATTGTGCATCTTGTGACGGTCCATTCTTTAAAGACAAAGATGTTGTGGTTGTTGGTGGTGGAAATGCTGGATTTGAATCTGCAGCTCAATTACTTGCCTACTGTAAATCAGTAACACTATTACAAAGATCTGACGTATACAAAGCAGATGCCGTTACTGTTGAGACAGTACTCGCACATGAAAACATGACTGGCGTACTTAATGCAAAAATCAAAGAAGTTCGTGGTGAGACAATGGTTAGTGAAATTGTCTACGAGGTTGACGGAGAAGAGATTGTAAAACCTGTTGGAGGAGTATTTGTTGAAATTGGGGCAGAACCAACAACAGGATACATCAAAGACCTTATTGAACTCACTCCGTATGGACAGGTAGTGACTGACCCTCGAAACCAGAAAGCTTCACTTGAAGGAGTTTGGGCAGCTGGAGATTGTACAGATGGACTCTATCATCAAAACAACATTGCTGCTGGAGACGCAGTTAAAGCACTAGAAGATATTTACCTATATATCAAAGCCCACTCTTAAAATTATATGAACAAAAAACTCAAGTAATCTTGAGCTTTTTGTTTGACAAAAAACTAATATCTATATATAGTCGTAACAGAAATAAACACAAGGAGTTACTAAAATGTCGAGAATTATTGAACAAACCTCTACTCTGGTAAGAGTCTCGTGTATGACACGAATTGTATCTACATCACTGGCCGATTTTTTGAAAGATGGTAAGTATGTGGTTGCTAATAGCTTTCACGGTGAACTTGACGCTTTAATTCCTCGATGTCCATCTGGGCATTATGGAATTGAAGTCTTATTCTTTAAGCACAACTCACGAATGAGCAACGATGCTCTTTACAAAAATTACAATGAATTAGGCTTAGTTCCAGACCCGATCGCTCATGCAAGGGTTCTCAAGGACTTACCTGATCTCATAAGAGGGCCGAGTATCACTCAGTGGACATATCGTGCTGAAGACGGATACTTCTCACCATTCATGTCTCTTGAGTTTCAAGCTGAAACACTTACAGCGGCTATTGGTCATGCTGAGCGTGGATATCTATGGAATCAAGAAATTTGGTTTTGCGGAGCAAGACCAAAACCTATACCCAACAAAAAACTTTAAGTAATTTAAGAGAATTAAGTCTGCAACATGCAGGCTTTTTTATATCAAAAAAAACAACATCACTGATCCAAGTATGGGTAATGTTAGATTATCAAGCCCCCAAATAGTAAAGAACTCCATCATAGTCAACACAAGAGCAACCATAAGTACCACGGGCCATACTGTAAATGGAATAAACGCGAGCGTTACTACACACGTAGCAATAAAGAACACAAATGATCCAAGATAACTCTTTCCCCACCTCTCAAGGTATGTTCCCCACTGAGAACCTATCAGTGCCGCAAGTGCGTCAGGGATGGTTAATATCCAGATACCGTATCTCAAGAGCTCTGGGTTTTCTCTAAACCACAGTAACGTAAGAATTAGTGTTACGACAGCAAATAATGTTGTTCCTATACTTTTACGTGTTACTTTATGAACTGATGCTAAGTGTAAGACTCTAGTCCCAAGAGCTCCGGCAATAAGAGCGAGTGAGAACAATATCATTTCAATAAAACCTAAATGATATGAAGCGGCAACTATAGTTAACCCAGAAATGATATGTCCAAATTTTCTATGGAACTCTCGTGGTAATTTGGTGTATTTATCGAGTAGTTCATTTACCACAATCACGAGTGCAAATGGAATAAGAAAAAGAAATATATAATCAAAGTTAATGTGACAGAACAAATTAAATGAACAAGAAAGAGTATTGAAAGTAATCATAATTATTTTTTGGCTAACGTAACGAGCACAGATACTACATAATCAATATCTTTAGTAGTTATCTTCTCACCAAATGAAAAGCGTACCTGATTAGCATGGTTCACACCAAACATTTTTAATACATGTGATTCTTGTTCCACTGACCCCATACATGCTGACCTGGAGGATACATAAATACCATGAGTATTTAAAAACGAAACTATGTATTCACTGTCTTTATTACAGTCAGGGAAAGAAACATTACATGCGAGCGGTACTGTTTCTGAATTACCGTTATGGATATATGGAATATCGTGTGTAGTTAATTTATCAAAAAAATATGACTGCAGGTGAGACATTGTTGTGCCATACTCATCCCTATTTTTATATGCATCATCTAAAGCTTGGGTAAACCCTACTATTTGATGCATTGGTTCTGTTCCCGCCCTTAATCCTGATTGCTGTTTTCCACCTATAAACAATGGTTCTATTCCGAGACCCTCTCTTACCCATAGCGCACCACTCCCCTGAGGTCCGTATATTTTTTGTCCACATAACGTAAGCAGATCAATATTACAAGCATCAACACTACACGAAACATATAATGGTGCCTGGGATGCATCCACATGGACTAACGCCTCTGGATTGTTTTTTTTAATTTTTGAAATCAGTTTTTTAATTGGTACTACTAATCCCATTTCATTATTCACCATCATGATAGATGCACATGTGACATTATTATTCTCTAATAATTCATCTAATGCTTTCATGTCTATTTTAAAATCATCAGTATATGAAAGCTCAACCGTCTTTAGTCCATTAGCTGCATGTTTATCAATAATTGCCTTAACTGACGGGTGCTCAATACCTGAAGTTAACAACACATCACCATCTTTGACTCCATGCAATAACGTATGTAACGCCTGAGTATTTGACTCGGTCCCACCAGAAGTGAAGATGACTTGTGAATTAGAATGAGCGTGTACTATTCTGCGAACTTCAGATACACACTGAGACAAGACTTCCTTCGCATACACACCTTTATTGTGCACAGAGCTTGGATTACCAAAAAGAGATCCGTCTAGCCATGGCTTCATTACCTGTGATACTGATTTGGATATTGTCGCGACGGACGCATAATCCATATACACTTCCCTGTTTTTCTTGGTAAACATGTATACACATTATACTAGAAGCGACATCACCATACTATTTGATATAATACCTCGCATGAATATTTCTTTTATAACAACAGAGCTATTACTTGGATTCATCGTAATCCTTATTGCTCTCTACTTTATTACTCAACTACTTGCAATGAAATCTCTCATGCAACAAATTCGGGATATCCCCCAAGTACAAGCGTCTAAACTATTCGAGCAAGAACTTAGTGATTTTAAACAAACCTTCTCAGGATTAAGTGCTAGCCAACAATCACTACAAGAATCACTCTCTCAACTGACTCAAGAATCAAAGTCTATTAAGAAAACATCGCTTATAAGATACAACCCTTTTAGAGACTCAGGAGTTGGAGGTCTACAATCTTTCTCAGCAGCCGTGGTCGACTCTGAGGGTAATGGTCTTGTTCTTACAAATCTCTTCTCTCGTGAGATGACTCGTATATCTGCAAAAGAAATTACAGCGTGGCAACCAGTTGATCAAGAACTATCCCCTGAAGAAAAACAAGCTCTTGAAGAAGCAAAAGTCTCTTAATTCGAGTCTCGTCAGGTCCACAATTATTATTAAACAATTTACTTGACATTTGTCAAATATCAAGTAGTATTAATCTGATTCGTATATAACAAAGCTGAAAGGAACAATTATGACGATCACGGCCCTATTATTTTCTGCAGGAGTCTATACGGCTTTTGTAGCGCTTTCATACGTACTTGTTGGATATATTATTGATTCAATCAGTGATTTTCCTCACTACTTCGAAACAAGCGCGATAATTCATGGTCTAAGATACCAAACAGGAAAATTAATCCTTGGTATATTGGCTTCAATCACAATTCAACTCTTTGCCACAGGCGGTATTGTATATTTCACCAAGAATATATCAACGCTTATGACTTGGACGTAAAAATGACCCCATCTTAGTCGATAAGGAATTTCCTTATCATCAACATGATGAGGTCTTTCTTTTATTCCATAAAAGTTCGAAGTTCCTCCCATAAGGTCCACA
>CALLVB010000014.1 GCA_938010795.1 Minisyncoccota bacterium | reverse complement strand
CTGAACCTCGTCCAACCTCTCCTGACCAATCCCATAATGTTTCTTTAATACCATCTGCAGTCCATCCCGCTTCATCTATTTTGGACAATTTTTCAGCAACAAGCCTTAGATTGGTCTTTGCAGATTCAAATCCCTCATCTTTAAAAGACATGAGTTCTTCATTGCAAGCTTGTACAGCGAATAGGTAGTTAAACTCACCTCCTTCCTCCATTTCTACTACATCAGCAAATTTTTGCACTCTATCCCTCAAGATTGATTTCATCACCTTACTAAACAAATCTTCTTGCTCTTGAAATTTGTGACGCAGATCATCTGACAAAAATGATTCTACATACGTCTTATATTCGTCGTCCGTAAGCCTCAGTAGGTGTTGTTTGTTAATATCGTCAAGTTTTTGATATGAAAATGTAGCAGATCCCTTTTGTACACGATCCAATGAAAATTCTTGTACAAGCTCTTCGAGTGTAAAGATCTCTCGTTCATCCCCAGGGTTCCATCCGAGCAGTGCCAATTGATTTATAACAGCAGCTGGTACATATCCTTGCTTTACAAATTCGCCTAGGTGAACTGCGCCATGCCTTTTACCAAGCTTCTTCTTGTCATCTCCAACAATTAAAGGAAGATGAGTATAAATCGGTACCTGTCCTCCCAGAGCTTGAATGAGAAGAATCTGTCGTGGTGTACTCGTAATATGATCTTCACCACGAATAACGTGAGTAATACCTCCATCAATATCGTCAACAACAACAGTAAGATGATACAGTGGATTATCAATTGAACGTGCAATCACAAAATCACCAAAGTCAGTTGTATTAATGGTGATGTCACCTCGAACGCAGTCGATAAATGTTATCTCTGTATTTGGATTTTTGAAACGAATTACTTTTCCTGATCCGTCGTTTGATTCTTCAGCCTCGTATGCGTCACCTTGCTCTATGAGTTGTCTGATCACCTCAACATACCGTTCTGTTTTATGTGATTGATAAAAGGGCCCGTGATCATAATCAAGACCAAGTGTTGCAAGATCTACTAACATTTGATCTGCAAATTCTTGTGTACTCCTTTCTCTGTCGGTATCTTCGAAGCGCATCACAATCTCTCCATTGTTCTTACGTGCATATAAATAATTAAATAGTAGAGATCTAATATTCCCAACATGCATAAGCCCTGTTGGTGATGGCGGAAACCGAGTAATTACTTTTTGTGTCATAGTCTCGGTATTATAACAAAAGCACGCGCTGGGAAGCGCGTGTGTATATTAGCCAAACATCTCGAGTTGTCTTGCGAGACCTTTTTTATGTTGGGCTTTTAGTTTATCTCTGTCCCTACCAGGTATTCTTACTGCCTTTAAAAAAGGCTTACCTGTGTGCGAATCTCTGCTTGTTATATGTGCAGTACTAGTGCCTTTTTCAGGCCGACCACCAACAGCATAACGAGCAATAACTCTTACTACGCGTCCCTTTGATGAGATGACCTTGTCAACTCGAACGAAGGCTCGACGAAGTGGGTCAGAAAATCCTTTTGGATTAAATCGATATTCTTCCATGTTACCTCCTTTCTGAGTACATGTTCAATTTCATCAGCTAATACCGAAGCTGGAACTGATCTTTGTTTCATATGTTTACGGATCCATTGAACTAATGGACATACCTGTACTTGTTCAATCTTGAATATTCTAGATTCTGCAATTGCACTATCTTGACCATCAGGAACATCTTTAAATCTTGGACAGGAATAAATACGTCCGCGTTTTAAATCAACATCAAAGTAAAAGTGTTTAAAACCTTGTCCGGTTTTGTTGCCTTTAACCTCATATAGCCGCATACCTGGAATAATATCATCAGGATATACAGGTTTTGCTACAAATATTTTAAGTGGCATTTGTATATCCTTTCTAAATTAAGCACTGATTTGAGTATAAAACATTACATATAAATAACAAAATGATCAAAGATAAGACATATTTCATCATTTTTATATATATTGTCAATATATATTTGTTATGTATAATCAATTTAGATTGCTTTCAAAGGAGACCGTTATGGCAACAACATTCGAATTAAGACATCCGAGAGAAATCTTGAGTTCGTCATTTACTCTTTATGATAAAAATGATGATGAATTTATCTTTTCAGAAATTGTCCGAAGAGGCACCAATATATTGAGTGGCATGGTCCAATCAGACAAAGGCGCTACCATTCTGAGATTTAAAGGCATACTTGATCCTCAAGGTAGACAACTCAAGATCACTCGAGGCTTTACTGAAGAATCTCTTGATACGGGCACTATAGTGATGGAAAATATTCCCGCAGAGGATTTGTTAAAATTCTCGTTTGACAAAGACATAGCACTTAGTCCAGATAACTGGAATAAGCCATTTGTGAGACATTACTTTGATGTTTCAAAAGAAGCTATACAGGACTTTATCAGCTCAGATGATGATGAGATCGTTTTTATGGGCTGCGTAAACCAAAGTGCACCTTCTAATGTGCAAAGTCTCTATGATGTTTACTTTTCTTACAAAAAAAGTGACCAAACTTTGAGACGTTCTTTTGGTAAAGTATCACATGGCCTTGGTGTCTGATATGTCCCATGACAAGACACCTCACTCTTTTGTTACAGATAAAGATAAGAAATTTGTAGTCAAAGCCAAATATGCCACAGCTGCTGATATCGCCTCAGGTAACGTTGAGTACTTTGACGTCATGAAACCTATCGGCGCACTTAAACAACGTCTGTAATTAAATCACATGATAAAAAAGCCGCTCCAAGGAGCGGCTTTTTATATGTAGTGAATACTACTTTTGACCAAGTGAGGTTCCAATACTTTTAATGGTCTCTAATACTTCAATTGGAAGCATCCAAATTGTTGTATTTGACTGATCTGATGAAAGATCATTTACTGCCTGTAGTGTCCGCAGGTGCATTGCTCCTGGAACTTCATTTAGTTTTTGAGCTGCTGCAGCTAAGTTATCGGCAGCAATTCTATCTCCGTCAGCTTTAATGATTACTGCACGTTTTTCACGCTCAGCCTCAGCTTCTTTTGAAATTGTTCGTTTTAACTGTTCTGGGATAATTACATCTTTAAGTTCTAGTGCTTGTACATCAATTCCCCACGGATCAGTTTTTGCATCAAGTTCTAATTTAATTTGTTCAGCAATCTCTGCTCTCTTTTGTAGCAATTCATCAAGTGTTTTCTCTCCTACTGAGTTACGCATACTTGTTTGTGCAAGCTGTGATACTGCGTAGAAAAAGTTTTCTACTTCTAAAATTGCCTTCTCAGCATCAACCACTTTGTAGTACACAACCGCATTAATACTTACAGGAATATTGTCCCGAGTAATCACTTCTTGGTCAGGCACATCAACAGCCTTAACTCGAATGTCTACTTTTTGCAGCTTTTGAATAATTGGGATCACAATTCTCCACCCTGGTTGTTTTTCTCCCGTAAATTTACCCAGTGTAAACATAAGACCTTTTTCATATTGGTCTACCTGCTTAATCAAGATGATCGCCAAAAAAATGATTCCGATAATAATTGGTATTACTCCCATAATATTTTAGTTACTTAGTAAGCTACATAAATTCTACCACACGACTATTCAAAAATTCCTGTGATGTCTAAATGATACACAAGAGAGTTACTGTTTGTTGGGTCATAATACATATCAACCACAGGGTGTGCTGCCAAGAATGTCACACCCAGCTCTTGAGGTATTTGTTCGCGAATTTTATGTTCTTTACCAGCTATCACAACAGCACCCTCAATATAGTACCTAGTAACGCCATTATTCGAAGTACTAGTGACTTGATAATCAACAAGCTGTTCTTTCTTACCTATTAACATGATAGTGGTCACAAAATCCTTATACTCCTTGTTATATCTCCTAATTAAGTTCCATAGATACCACCCAGCAACAGATGAAGCGAACGCTAAATATCCATATACAGTATTTTGTGATTGAACCTCCTGAGAGTTCATTACCCACCATGCAAGAATACATATAAAAACACCACTACTTACTAATAACGTTACTATTTCTTTAGTAATATTTGGTTTATTCATCAGTAATTCTTAACATGCTTGTACCGCATCAGCGACAGCTTGCATAACACCTGGATCAAATGGTCCTGGAATAATCTTATCTTCTGTTGGATTCTCAACTAAAGCTGCAAGTGCTTCTGCTGCAGTAATCTTCATTCGCTCTGTAATGTCTTTTTTATTTCCATCAATTGCTCCTTTAAAAATACCTGGAAATACCAAAACGTTATTAATTTGGTTTGGATAATCAGAACGACCAGTTGCAATTATTCTTACACCAAGCTCTTGTGCTAACTCCGGCTTAATTTCTGGGTCTGGATTAGCTAATGCAAAGACGATTGGATTATCATTCATGACTTTGATGTGTTGTTCTGTGAGTAGGTCTGCAACAGATACTCCAATGAATACGTCTGCTTGAGCAAGAGCATTCATAAGTGACCCTGAGATATCATCACAGTTAGTAAACTTTAGTAGCTTTTGTTTTGTTTCATTTAAATCAGTTCGATCTTTGGAAATAATTCCTTTAGAGTCGGTGAGAAGAATGTGATTAATTCCATAGTGATTGAGGAGCTTTGCCGTGGCAACACCAGCTGCCCCCGCACCGTTGATTACAACTCTTACTTGGTCCTTATTACGACCAGTCAACGTTAGTGCATTAATCAAACCAGCTAAGATAACAATAGCTGTACCGTGTTGATCATCATGAAACACTGGTATATCCAACTCATTACGTAGACGTTTCTCAATCTCGAAACATCTCGGTGCTGAAATATCCTCAAGGTTAATTCCTGCGAATGATGGAGCAAGCGCCTTTACCGTAGTGATGATTTGTTCTGTATCTTGTGTATCTAGTACAAGTGGAATTGAATCAATATCTGCAAATTCTTTAAATAGGAGTGATTTACCTTCCATCACCGGCAGAGCAGCATCAGGGCCTATATTTCCAAGCCCTAAGACAGCTGAGCCATCAGAAATAACTGCAACAGTGCGACCATTCATAATTAAATCACGCTTCTTGGTTTTATCGTCAGCAATTATTCGACAAATCTCTGCAACACCTGGTGAGTATGCCGTTGAAAGATCGTCTGTATTTGTAACAGACACCTTAGAGACAATCTCTAGTTTACCCCTGTTCTCTGCATGCATCTGCACACTCATTTCATTAAAGTCTTTTTTCATAAGTCTCGTGATTTTAGCACACACCAGGAAAAGCCACTGACATCGCCCGATATTATTTCTAGAAACTTAGATCTTAAATTCAATTACATCTCCATCTTGGACAATATAATCTTTCCCTTGTAACCCCAATAGTCCTTTCTCTCTCGCTGCTGCCTTAGACCCACAAGCTAGTAAGTCTTGTGATGATACTACTTCTGCTCTAATAAATTTCTCTTCAAAGTCGGAGTGAATTGCGCGTCCCGCACGTGGTACTGTAGATCCTCTTGGGATGGTCCATGCTCGTGTTTCTGTCTCGCCAACAGTAAAATATGAAATGAGATCAAGTAGTTCATACCCTTTTTGAATAAGTAGGTCAATATCATCTGCAATCCCACCAAATTCTTCTCTCATGACAGCTCGTTCCTCAAAGTCAAATGATTTAAGATCAATTTCTGTCTTAGCGTCAACGGTAATATACAGTGCATCTTGTTCTCGCAAATAAGACATTAACTCATCCCATCTATCATCGTCAGCACCATCTACATTTTCTCCTGATGAATCTTTATTAAGAACATATAAAACTGGCTTATTAGTCAGTAAGTGAACTTGTTTTAAAATTTTCTGGTCAGCCTCTCCCTGTTCTTGAAAGTACTGGTATACAAACTTCTCATCATCTAAAATATTTTTACATCCCAGGAGCACTTTCTCCTCCTGTATCGCTTCTTTGTCTCCTCGCTTAGTATCTCTCTTAAGTGACTCGAGTCTGTTTTGAACTGTTTGTTTATCAGCCTCAATGAGCTCTAGATTAATAAGTTGAATATCAACAAGTGGATCAATCCGATTCTCAACATGAATAATATCTTCGTCTTCAAAAATTCTGACAACATGAGCAATAGCGTCAGTCTCTCTAATATTAGAAAGGAATTTATTTCCAAGTCCTTCGCCTTGTGCTGCACCAGGAACAAGACCTGCAATATCTACAAATTCAACCACTGCTGGGATTGTCTTTGCTGAATTAGCAAGTTCTGACAACCTATTAATTCGATCATCTGGAACAGGAACAACACCTACTGACGGGTCAATAGTACAGAACGGATAGTTTGCCGCATCAACTTGTTTTTCAGTCAATGCATTAAAGAGTGTGGACTTCCCTACATTTGGGAGTCCTACGATACCTACAGATAGTGACATATTACTTTGTATTAGCTTTATTAACCTTTTTTAAATTTTTTCGTACTTTGTCTGAGAAATAATTAAACACAAGTGTTCCAACTATTAAGGCAGTAACATATACAAACGCATCAGTTACCAGAGTTGGGCCTGCTGGAATCAAGAATCCGTCAATATTAGAAAACGTATTTCTCGATGTCATATGCAAGAATAAGAAGAAGTAAGAAACAATTGCAAATGGTAATCCAAACGAGAAATTAATCCATTGCCGTTGCATAGCAAATGAGTTAATTGCAATAAGGAGTAATAGTGTGTAAATAAACAGACCGTTAACTGATGTAATGATTGACCATACACTTGCGCTAGATGAAATAGTGATAAGTCCCACTTCAATTATTTTTGAAATAATAAGTGCCCACAAAGAATATCTCAGTACTGAATAGATTGAGTGTAGATATACCTTCTTGGTTTCCAGATCTATACTCCCTATCCTATCCCCTGTTCTTGTCCAAAAAAAGAAATACACTGCAAAAAATGATGACGCTGTTGCAAGTGCTGCTGCATACGCACCGCCGTAAATCCACACAATTGATAAGATATTTAATACTACTTCCATACTATTGTTTATTGCCTATTAAGATAGTGCGATTATAACACTCTTATGTTCGTATGTATTGCTAAAAAACATGAGAATTTGTATAATCTTTCCAGCGATCAGTGAGAACTAATTCTCAGATCAAACACAGGAGGCGCATATGCGTACTTGCACAAAACGCTCTTTCAAAACAACAATCTTGTTAGCGACATTGTTGTTCTTTGTGCCTACATTTGCACAAGAAGCAGCCATAACAAATGTCTCATATCCAACATCATCAACGGCCAAAACAGGGACGTTAGAGCCCATCATAGATCCAGGCATATCAACGTGTGATACATACCTGACTGTGATTCCTCTAGAATCTGGAAAAAACCTTCTCATGGTAAATGAATCTCGTTTTTTAAACATCGAGATGACATACCAGTTAGGCAGTTCAAAAACTACTCATCGTTATGAGCAAGCGACCAGCAGTCATCCTGTACTACCGGGTTGTCGAGCTGATAATAAAATACTTGAGAGTCAATATACCGGCACCATAACTGTTACTTCCTACAAGGTAACAACAATGAATGGCGATACCATAGACCTGACAAGTGTAGCTGGATAAGAATATACAAAGCAAGAAAATACAAGAGCGGCTCCATTATGGACGCCGCTTTTTTGTATCAGATTATTTTCCCATCATAATTTTTTGTAATTCACCTTGGTACTTTCGCATTACCTTCATTGAGGCAACCATCTGACTAGACCCTGACTTTTCTTCAGCTTTAATTTCTTCTTGAATTTTTTTAAAGAAATCTGGATTTTCTTGTACCGCCTTCATTACCATTGCTTTTTGTTCTGGTGGTAATTGACCCAATTGCTTTTCAAGCATCTTCTCAACTGCTTTATCTTTTAGTTTTCCAAACATATCTCTTAGTTAATTAGTTTATGGAGTATAACAAATATAATTTTATAAAAAATAGACATGAAAAAACCAATCTTGCGATTGGCTCCTTCAGCATCTTCACTCATATGTATTATGTCCAATTGGCTACAAGTAGCTTCCTCTTCTTTAATTCATATAATTGAATGAAGATAGTATTAGTATACACAGAGATTTCTTTTGAAATATACCCGGTCGGTGGATATGTGGAAAGGGTGTGGAAATTATAAAATCGCTTTTTTTACTTCTATCTCCTGTCCAAAATATTGAGAGCCAAGTTCTTGAAAATTTTTTGACATATCTGTTGCGTAAAACATTCTTGTATCATTTTTACTTAAACGTAGTTGGTACTCAGGATGTCTATCTAAATAGTCTTTGAATCTTGTTGCGACAACCCTACCTTCGTGAATTATTTTTGCGCTACTACCTAATTGACCTAAGACTCTTTGGATATGCTCTTCTAATAGACCGTAATGTGTGCACCCAAGAACAAGTGTGTCTATCTTTTCTTCAACTAACGGCTTCAAATACCTGATTAAAACTTTATCTAAAATTTCAACGTCTGACTCCCCTGTTTCAACCAACTTAACCAGCAATGGACATGCTTGTTGTATTACTTGTGCTTGTGGGTTCACTTTTTGAATTTCTTTTATAAATGCTTCTGAGTCAACACTTGATTCCGTTGCTATGACTCCTATTGAATTTCCGCTCTTAGCTGCCTCTTCACACGCAGGAATAATCACTCCTAGTGCATTTTTGCCGGGATGATCCACAGGAATATATTCTTGTTGAATCTTCCGCAGGGCTTGTGTTGACGCGGTATTACATGCAAACAAAACAAGCTGACAATTCTGTTTAAATAAGAAATTG
>CALLVB010000013.1 GCA_938010795.1 Minisyncoccota bacterium | reverse complement strand
CATCAAAAGATAATCTGACATGTAAGTACTTAATGCATTACAAAAGAGATTACGAGAAGATTAGAAAGGAGGCTAAAGAAAAGAATTTTACAGAAATTCTCGATTACCTTGATTCCATAAAATTACTCATTGAACTGTGTGATGAAATTGAAGATCCGAAAAATTCACGAGAGTTAATGATCACGGGAGGATTAGATTAAAGTAATGTAATTAGAAGGATCAGGAGCGCTTCAATTTTGAATCTTAAGATTATTTTATGAACAAGTAATTAACAGATTTGTACACAAGATGTCTTTGTTGTAAAAATCGGAATTGATATAGTTATTTTCATTACTTCTTTTGGGAAAATGAAGTAATGCTCGAAGAAGGCGGATCTAGTTTATGGACTGAATCTGGTAAATATTTTTCGTGAACATATGATTCATGAATAGTTATCGGGGACGAGCATGTGTTTGGGAAAGGAAGTTTACGACAAATTGAATAAGAAAAGCGACGGCAGAGCCGTCGCTTTTCTTTTGGTCTAAAGTTGATTACTATTGGTATATGAATTTTTCAATACAACAAAATATTATAAAGTCGTGGAGAGTATTACAAGATAATACCAAGGAAGTGGCTGTGCTCGTGGCTATTTTGAGTCTCGCTGGTTTCTTGTCAGTACAGTACGGGCTGCAAGAGGAATACATTGCGTATGTACCACCGGAGATTAAAGCAGCGTATGAAGCTGGGACAATATCAGAACAAGATGTTTTTTATGAAGACATTGGGTTTAAAGATGAAGAGGGATTTACAGCCCTAGAGGTCCCAGCGCATGGTAATGAATTATGGGATGCAATGTACGATTCTATCCTAAATGTTATTCCATTTATATTTATCTTTGTTGCGTTATATTTTGCGCGAGATAGAAAGATGACAGGAGGGACATACTCAATAAAAGAAGTCTTGTATACAATTGTGACAAATCTTGTGTACCTCATCACTATTATTATCGGGCTTATTTTCTTGATCATCCCAGGTATTTATTTTTCTGTAATATTTTATTTCTCGCCATATTACGCACTTGATTATGGCATGACTCCATTTACTGCAATGAAGAAAAGTAAAGAGGCAGTACAAGGTAAATTTTGGAAGATATTTGGAATTATGGTTCTTCCAGTGGTAGGGATTCTCGTGGCGGTGATTTTATTATTTGTCTATATGGTATTAGTCGCATTTATACCCTCTATTGGTATTACAAAAATATTATTGCCTCTTGGGATGGCGATCTTCTTCTTGGTAATTTCAGTGCTCGTATTATTGGGAATGCAAATGGCTGCAGTGGCCCATGTAGACCTAGATGTTACCGCCGGATCGAGAGAAGAGTAAGCGTATCATTTTTACATGAGAACAACCGGTCAAAGTTTATACTTTGACCTTTTGTTATACTGGGTATGTTATGGGAAAACAAAGAAATTTACGGGTCGGGGGTTTTTATCATGTCTATAATCAAGGCGTTGATAAACGAGATATATTTATGGATCCATTGGATTCATTTAGATTTACAAAGGCGTTAGAGTATTTCAATACGACAGGGCCTACAAAATTCTATGAATTATTTAGAGATGAGCACGGGCTCACACCGAGAACCGCTTCGGTACGGCGGCGTTGTACCAAGAAAGATAAAAAGTTAGTGGAGATTGTTGCGTTTTGTTGTAATGAGAATCACTATCATCTTGTCTTGAAACAGCGGGTGCCCGGTGGCATTTCAACGTTTATGAAGAAATTATCAGTAGGGTATACCAATTATTTTAATCGTAGATATGAGAGAGCGGGATCACTCTTTGCCGGGAGATATAAATCAGAACGGATAGGGAATGGAGCTGATCTCCAATATGTATCTGCATATGTAAATCTAAATAATCATGTTCATGGTGAGGAAGAAACAAATTCACATGTGGTACGCACAAGCATGCGTGACTACAGCACCCCAGATACTGGGTATGGATTTGTGGCAACAGAAGAGGTGCTCCAAGGGTTTGGGGGTGCGCGCAGTGAGTATATTCAATTCGCATATGAAACAATTGAATTTATTACCGAAACACGCAAGCGCGACAAAACCTTTCTAAAGAAAGAATTATTAGAGTAAGTAAAAATAACCAAACAAGGAGCGACGGCACAGCCGTCGCTCTTTGTTAACACTGATTTTATTTTCACCGAACCTTGGTACAATAGTTTGTAATGAAGGACTTTCTTAAGAAAATTTTTAAATCAATTCTTTTTGACCTGGCTTTGGTGATTATATTTCTGGCGGTTGGGGCAGTCTTTTTCTTTTCAGGTGGTGCGGACATCATCTCAGCTCAAGATGTGACAACCTATCAAGCCCTCGCCCCACTCCCAGGCTTCAGCGACAAAATACCAGTAGACTTAGGTTCATACGTAAACAATCTCTACACACTCTCCATCTCTCTTGGAGCAATAGCAGCTATCTTCATGATAGTAATAGGAGGAATGCAGTATATGACTACTGATAACTTTAATAATAAAAAAGATGGTAGAGCACGTATTAACAATGCACTACTCGGACTTGGTATCTTACTAGCAGCCTTTCTTATACTTAATACACTTAACAGTGACTTAATACGATTAGATGTAGAACTCCGTAGTGCACAGGTGCAGGGGGAGATTGATGATGTATCAGAGGAAGGACTCACCGTTGATAATCTAGATGCATTTATTGTGCAAGAGAAAGATGCCTACACACAACTTGATTCAGCGTATAAAGATAAGGATTGTGACCACACGGTGCTTGGTAACGGAAAACAAAATTTGGATCTTACTGCGTATAGAGCAGAAGCAGTATCTGCATTACATGAACAAAAGAGTAAATGTCAGGGTAATCGTTTTAAACAACAATTAGACAATCCAGATACTACATATACGCGATGTGTTGCAAAATTTAATGATGATAATACTCGAGTAGAAACATGTTTCTTTTGGAACTAGGCTAAACATATATAAAAAACGGAGTACAAAAAATGGCGCCTATAAGATAGGCGCCATTTCAATCTGTGTAATGGATAAGAATTATGGAGTGCCGTGCTCGCGCATGGCTGTCCGGAACTCTTCCCATTTTTCCTCTTGTTCTGCTTCGTAGCTGGCGGTAACGACTAGGTCGTTAACGTCGATACGTTCAGGGACATAACCAAGACGATCATATTTTGCTGGATTAGCGTCGTACATACGACGGTATTCAACAAAATCGTTGATTTCAAGGCGGAGAGGTTTACAGGCTTCAACTGATTGACGCGAAAGGTTGGTTAACCAGCTTGGAGCTGACCAGTACAAGTCTTTGTTTGTCTCTAAATCGGTTCGAAATCCTTCTTTGAATGCGCGAACCGTTGAGGTTGCGGATGTACAAACCAAAGATGAATCTTTGGTCGTGACAAAGAAGTTGTCGCCTTCAAGAGGTGACTGTTCTCCGTTAAATCGACTAAAAAGTCGCAGACGGATATTTTTCTCATTCGAATCAGTTAATTCTGTGGCAGGATTTGCCACAATGCTTGCGAAATAGTCATTAGACCAGGCAACTGTCTCTGCTTTACCAGCAAATGCAGTTGATGAAAATGATAATGTCGCACACACAAATGCCGTGAGGCTGAGTATTTTAAAGAACATCAGGTTTCTCCGTTCGAACTGCATGCGGAATGCATACATACAATATATATTATCAATATTTTTTCAATTTTGTCGACTTCTGTGTAAAACCTGTGGATAATAATTATTAAGTTATTCTTTGGATATTTAGCAATAACTAAGGTATTATTGGTTTAAATGGAAATACTTTTTAGAAAAAGAAATACGAAGCTCTCTCTTATCGCAATCGTTGTTGGATTTTTTATATTTTTCACTCCTTTTTTTGTTGAAATGAACCTTAATAAGGGAGGTTTTGGATACCTGCACTTAGAGATAGAGACTGCGTATACTCACGCAGATAATCATACAGAAAATTTTCCTGGCGCAGGGGATGCAGCAGAGACTCCTGCAACAAAAAATATTAACGCAAATCCATCAGGAATACCTGATTTATGTAGTCTTACGAATCCAAAATCATGGTTTCTTTGTTTTGGAGAGATGGGAATGTTCTTAACGGGTCACTTGCTTGCTGTAGCAGGACGATTCTTTGATTATATGCTTTTGTTTACTCTCGATACTAACTTACTTGATAGTTCAAAATTAGAAGGAGTCGATAACTTAGGACAAAGCAAAGATTACATTAACGGTATTTGGTCTAATATTCGGGATATTGCAAACTTAGGATTTATCTTTGCGCTGATTTATATTTCTTTTTCTCTTATCTTTAGTATTAAAGCCCAACAAGCGAAAAGTCTATTTACGCGTGTTGTGTTAATTGCATTGTTGTTGAACTTTTCTTTGCTTATCACCAAAGTGATTATTGACGCAGGAAACATCACCGCACTTACTTTTTATAATTCAATTGATGCCAAAGATTCCTCAAGTGGGGAAGCTCGAGAAGGAGGTCTGGTATATAAAAATAAAAATGGACTGAGCGTGCCACAAAAGGGAATCTCAGGTGCATTCATGCAAGAAATTAATCCATCAAACTTATTAAAACCAGAGGTGTTTGAGAGTATGGTGACCGCAAATGGTGGTAATCCACCACTGGGGGCTATGTCGTTCCTGCTCTTGAGTATAGCCGCGATTAACTTTTTGGTTGCAAAAGAGTTAATCATTGCGTCCTTTATGTTTATTTCGAGAACGGTATGGCTCATTCTTTTGATGGTGCTCTCACCATTAGCCTTTGTTTCGTATTTGTTCCCACCGACGCAAAAATATTTTTCACAGTGGTTTAAAGCTGTTATTGATCGTTCGTTCTGTATTGTGATATTCCTATTTTTCTTGTGGTTGTTGATTCAGCTTGTGGCTGGGATGAATGACTTCTTGTCAATTAATCTCGCTTCATCTGGAGGAGCTGATTGGAGAACTATACTGCTCGGTGTTGGAATTCAATTTGGTATTGCATATACATTACTAAAACTAGCTAACGCTGAGACAATAAAACGTTGTGACGGAGGTACAGGTATTGGAGCAATGGTTGTTAAAGGAGTGAACGGTGCAGCTGGTGCGATAACTGGCGGAGGATTAGCACTTGCGGGTGGAGGTGCTGGAGTAGCACTTCGTTCAAGTATTGGTGCTGCAGGATACAAGGCAGCTGAATCAAAAACACTGTCTCGAATGGCAACCTCACGAGGTAAACTATATTCACCATTAGCGAGACTTGCTGGTAATGCAACACTAGGATTAGGTGACAAGGCAGCTGATGCTAAGTTTGGTCGTCCAGAAGGAGCAGCCGCAAGAATTGATCGACGTAAAGATTTGGTGAAAAAACAAATGAATCGTGATGCGAACAATCTCGAGAGAAAAGCCAAAGATTTAATGACCACCAAAAAAGACAAACAAGGAAATATCATCAGAAGGGGATTAAGTGAACCAGACGCACGAAAGCAGCTCGGATTAGATTTAAACGAGGGATTAAACCTTAAAGAAGCTGCCCGAGGACGAGCATCAAAGCGAGCAACAAAATCGGGAATTTTTGGTTCTTTGGCTGCAGGAACTATTCCTTTGATTACTCCAAATATTGCAGATCGTGAGGCAGGATCAGAATTCAATAAGCAAACAACGAAAGATGCGGAAAAACGGTGGAAGACCAAAAGGGTTCAGGAAGAAAAAGAGAAAAATGCACGAGCAGCAGCGATTGATAAAGCAAGCCTTGATACAGATGCTAAGGCGCTTGCTAATCAAATTGCTGACACACCAGGACAGTCTGCAAGTACAACTATTAATACCAAAGAGTTTAAAGCATCATTTGATGAATTTATGGCGAACCTTGCATCAACCTTTGAAACAGATGCGTATGATCCAGATACGAAAGCTCCTATTATTAAAGATGGTGTTCAACAAAAAACACTCAATGATGATGCAAAAGCACAAATTGAAACCATTAGAACTGATCTTTTGAGTGGATTTAAGAAGATTGCTGATGACCCATCACAAAGTCCAGATCAAGATAAGGAACGTCTTAACGAACTGTTGTCATCCAAAACTAAGATTGGTAAAGATGGTATTGACGGTGGACTGCGTGCCGCACAAAATATGGCTGCTATCGAGGTAGAAAACATTCTTGATGAAACAGGAGCATCGATCGCATCATTAGAGACTGATAGAGCTATTGATCAAGGAAACCTGACTATGGATGCCGACCTGATCAAGCAAGATCCAGGCTCAGCTAAGCGGGCGATCGCTAAACAACAAAAAGAAGAAAGGAAGGCTCAGTACGCAGCAGATTTTGCTCAACAACCTGTGCCAGCAGCCACTGCACCAGTTGCAGGTCAGTCAGCTAAAGACAAGAAGACTGCACTTAAGAGATTTAATGCTCAACAAAAAGTTGGACAAGCAACTCTTGCCGCATTACAAGAACTCAATAAGAATACCGACCAATTAGAATCATTAATGGGAGGAATAGGTAATGCTGGTGGAACTACATCAGATCTCGCTACTATTGAAAACATGTTTGCAAATGTTCCAAGGAAACCAGATATGAAATCGAAGGATCTTAAGAAAGAAATTAGAAAAGCTTTCGAAGATAACTTGGGAGTACTCAAATACAATTCAACTGATAAACCATCAGACAATAACGCATAATATATGGAATTAACACAAGAATTATTAGAAGAGCGATTAAACTCTTTACCAGAAGATATTAGAAGAGCAGTGACTGACGATGCTGTGCTTCGTGATATCCAAGAACTTGGTAACAAGTACACACTACGGCTAGATAAGATCGGGATATTAACCAATGAAGTTGCGTTGGTGATGTTGGGTCTTAAGAAAACCTCAGACTTCATCAGGAGCCTTTCAAAAGAGCTTGAGATTGATAGGGAGACCGCAGAGTCGTTAGCTATTGATGTTGATAATGAAGTCTTTCGAAAAGTAAGAGAGTCACTCAGGACTGTACAGTTTGGAGATGATACGTCTCCTGCAGCCGCAGCACCTCTTGCTGATCCAGAGCACGGAGATTCTCCAGCCCGAGATTCACTGCTTAAAGAAGTTGAGATGCATGGGAATGATGGTGTTGCAGTAGGAGCAACTGAGTTCACGAGTTCTAGTGATTATTCTGCTGATGCATTCGGCCAAGAACAGCCAGTTCAGACGGCGTATACTCCAGCACCAACTCCGTACGAACAAACTGCTATTTCAGATGAAGAGAGACTTGATCCAACAAAGACATTCAAAGATCATTTGGAGAAAAAAATGGAATCAGTTAAGACACAGGTGAATGCTGACCCATACAAAGAATCAATTGAGTAACAAGATAATAAAAAAGTGCACACTCTGAGTGTGCACTTTTTTATTATCAGTATCTAACTTATAATAGTAGTAATGAGATTTGAAGTACCACAATTTATTGAGATTGAAGATAAAATTTTTGGACCGTTTACTCTTAAGCAGTTTATTTATCTTGCAGGTACGGCAGGTATTGCATTCCTATTTTATACATTGATGCCGTTATTTCTTGCGATCATTTTTATCGCTCCCATTGCAGTCTTTGGGCTGGCTCTTGCGTTTTATAAACACAATAATCGACCCTTTATTCTTTTGGTGGAGTCTTGGTTTAATTATACGTTGAAAGGAAAATTATATATCTGGAAGAAACGAAAGAAAGAGGTTGAGGAACAGGTAGATGAGGCACTGATTACACAGAGTCCACTGTATGTTCCAAAACTATCAGACTCAAAATTAAAAGATCTCTCTTGGTCACTTGATGTAGAAGAGCGACAGAGAGGGAACGTATTGTAGTAAAAAAGGCGTACGCCTTTTTTACTTATCCTTTGTTTTAAGCCGCATAATCGCTATAATTCGAACATGGCTTTATTTGATACTCCATTGGAACCACAAACTCCAAAACATAACGGGATAACCTATTTCGGTGAAACAGACTCTAGAGGACAGAGGGTTCGTTTTGGTATTCGAGACGAAGACCGAACCCGTCACATGTACGTGATTGGTCAAACAGGTATGGGTAAGTCTGTATTGCTTGAGAACATGGCAGTACAAGACATTCAAAACGGAAACGGGTTATGTTTTATCGATCCTCATGGGTCAGCTATTGATACATTAATGGATTACATCCCAGAACATCGTATTGAAGACGTGGTGTATTTTGCTCCGTTTGATCTTGAATTTCCCATTTCATTTAACGTAATGGAAGACGTAGGTCCAGATAAGCGTCACTTGGTTGCCTCAGGACTACTCTCAGCGTTTAAAAAAATCTGGGGAGAGGAGACATTCTCTGCACGTATGGAGCATATCGTAAACAACACCCTGCTAGCTCTTTTAGAATATCCAGACACAACAATTCTTTCGATGACGCGGATGCTTACTGAACGTGCCTACCGAGACAAAGTAGTCGAAAATATTAAAGAACCTTCAGTAAAGGCGTTTTGGATTAATGAGTATGGGGCATGGGATGAACGATATCAGAAAGAGGCAGCAGCTGGTGTACTTAACAAAGTTTCTCAATTTGTATCAAATCCTATTATTCGAAATATTGTAGGTCAGCCAAAATCTTCATTTGATTTTAGAGAGGCAATGGATAATAAGAAAATTATTTTAATTAACTTATCGAAAGGACAAGTAGGAGAAGCAAATTCAAAACTACTTGGAGCCATGTTAACGACCAAGGTATACCTTGCTGCCATGTCACGTGCCGATGTGACACAGGCTGTTATGAAGACACTTCCATATTTTTACCTATACGTTGATGAGTTCCAGACAGTAGTAAATGATTCATTTGAATCAATTTTGTCAGAGGCGCGTAAATACAGGCTCTCACTTATCATTGCTCATCAATATATTGAGCAGATGCCAGAGCTTGTTCGTGCTGCGGTGTTTGGAAACGTCGGGACACGTATTAACTTTCGAGTAGGTGCAGTTGATGCCGAATGGCTAGAAAAGGGATTTGGGGAGAAGTTTTTAGCACAAGATATTGTGGGACTCTCCAGGTTTCAAGTATATTTAATTTTAATGATTGATGGAGTTGGTTCAGAGCCGTTTTCTGCTCGGACATTGCCACCTATTGAGCTGCCAGCACGATCGTACCGAGAAGAGGTGATAGAGACCTCCAGGCGGCTCTATGCGGGGAATAGGGATAAGATTGAGGCTGATATTGTGGCATGGATGTTTGATTCAGCTGATGAGACTAAAAAGAAACGAGAAAAGAACAAACGAAAAAAGGAACGCAAAAAAGAGAATGAATATGAAAAGAGAACAGGCAGGAAAGCTCCATGGGCAAAACCAAGAGGTCCAGCGCAAACACCTCCACGAGATACAAAAGCGATAGATCCAGAAGCAATTGCAGACTTGCCTGGGACAAATAATTTTAAAGATGCATTCGCGGTTGCTCTTCAAGATGGACAAGAAAAGACCAAGACAGGAGATGAAAAAACTCCTCTGGTCCCTGAGTCAATCAAAGAAGATAAAAAAACATACAGTGTTGGTGCAGCATTGAAAAAGAAATCAGAGGCACGGGTTGAAAATAAAGAGGTACATGAAGCTCGGAATGTAGATATTGTTATAAAACCAGATACACATCCTGCTGTACAGAAAGATGATAAATTTTCGTTTTCATTTGATGAATCAAAACTCAAACAAGAAAAAGCCCCTACTCAAGAAAAGAAAGATTCAAAACCACAGCCACAAAACCAACAGAAACAAAAACAAGAAGCAATACAAGTAAAGAAAAAACACACCCCAAAACAAAACGACAAGCGACCTGTTAGTGCAAAAGATGTTGTTGCAGACTTGCCAGGTACCAATAATATGAAAGATGCCTTCGCAAGCTTGAAGGTACCACAGGAAGCACAGCCTCAACAAAAAAAGAACGTTCGTGCAAAGAACGATAATTCACATACAAAACAATCTACTACCAAGCAAAACCAAAGTAACGCACAACGAGGAAAAGACAATAATGATCTTACAAATTTTATTGACTCGGTAACTTCAGAGTAGAGAGCTATTTCGTATATAGAAATAATTCTTTTATAATACAACTAATGAAATATTTTTATCATATACTTACTGGATTTTTTGTCCTTGCTCTGTTGGCAGGTTCTTCGTTGGTGTCTGCTCAGGCAGATGAGATTGAAGAAATTTCTAGTGAGATTAAAGATGAAGAGAGAAACCTACAATCTATTGAAGCACAAATTAAGGCTGACCAAGAAAAGCTTAAAAATCTCGCAGGACAAAAGAATACATTACAGAAAACGATTTCGGATCTTAATTATTCAGAGAGTAAGTTAGAGCGTGATATTAAAAATACACAAGCAGATATTGAAAATACTGATAATGAGATTCAGACTATTGAAACACAAATTTCTACATTAGAGTCAGAGATACGACTAAACCAACTTTTTATTAAAGAAACAGTTGTTGAAATAAACAAAACCCGAGAGAAGTCATTTTGGGAAGTTTTTCTGCTCTACAATACCTTCTCAGAGTATTTAGATAAGATTGCACGTTTTGAAGCGACGGGAAAAGTACTTAAAGAAAAAGTTGATACCCTAGATGAAGATAAAGAAGACTTGGAAGAAAAAGAGGAGGATAAAACGAGACAAAAAAAGAAACTCGAAGGGCTTACCGAAGAATTAGCTGACAAGAAGGTCGTGGTTGAAATTACGAAAAACCAAAAACAGCAAATTTTGGTGAATACTAAAAATACAGAAAAGACGTATCAGCAAAGATTGGCAGAAAAGCTGGAGCTTAAACGTCAATTTGAGCAAACGCTTTTGGAGCTTGAATCAAGATTGCAAATTGCAATTGATAAATCTTTGTTTGCTTCAAAATCATCCGGACTGTTCTCGTGGCCAGTTTCTAATTTCAGAATTACTCAATTTTTTGGAAACACAAGTTTTGCCGCAGGTGGTGCATATAATGGACGAGGTCACTCGGGAACAGACTTTGCGGTGCCAATTGGAACACCGGTACGAGCAGTAATGGATGGAACAGTGTGGTCTGCGTTTGATACTGATGCTGTGGGGGCACGAGGAGGTGATGGTGTATACAGAGCTTGTGTATCGTATGGTAAATACGTACTGGTTAAGCACGATAACGGACTCTCAACTCTTGTGGCTCATAACTCACTCATCAAAGTAAAGAATGGTCAGAGAGTAAAAAGAGGAGATATTATTGCGTACTCAGGTAACTCAGGGTATTCAACAGGTCCTCACCTTCATTTTTCAACATACGCAACACAGGGAGTGCAGGTGAAACGACTTGGTGATGTTTCAAACTCATTCTATTGTGCTGATTCTATTATTCCGATTATCTCTCTTAATGCATACTTAGATCCGTATGATTATTTACCACGACCAAAATTCTCAGTAGGACAAGCTTCATATGGACAATCAGGGGCAACAGTACGAAGTATTCAGATGATGCTTAAACATGAGAGAATTTTCCCAACAGAAATATCAGCAAATGGTTACTATGGTGATCAGACAGCAAAAGCAGTAAAAGCGTGGCAAAAGAAATACGGCCTGGGGACTACTGATGGTAAAACATTCGGTAAAACATCAGTAGATAGGTATTCATTGCTTTTTAAGTAAGGTCGTTTACAATAATTGATGCTTCTTAGTGTGGGACCTATCCAATCTCACTAAGACTGAGGAGACAATGTACACAGACTCACTCCCGGTCTGGTTTACAACTAGGCGTTGCTTGTATAAGCGACGCCTTTTATTGTTTCAAAAATTTTCTAAACATATAGACTGCATACCAGAGAGGTAAAATTATTATGTCGTGAAGTGGAGGATGTACTTGTTGTTCACCGCCAAAACCGGTTTTAAATTTTGTAACACCCTGCAGATATTCATCGTGCATCCCAACAGAGACACCTCCCCAATTAAATATACGTACTCCGTGATCTTTCATGTATTTAATTGAAGACCACTTGATGTGGTAATACGCACCTAGTTTTTTCCCCAGATCATTTGATGCACCAAATGGACAAAATACAGAGTTTCCTGTTCGTATAAAAATATTGATAGCGAGCACATGACCCTCTTTTCTAGTGATAGCTATAAAATTGTCAGACGATTCTGATGCAAGAGTAAAGAATGATTTAAAATATTCTTTAGGATGAGTAGTAGTACCATGGTCTTTCGTATTTTGGTCATTAAGTGCTACAAACGTGTCAGCCCACGGTTCAATATTTTTACCAACAAAGAACGTAGTCTCTAAATTTTGTTTGAGAGATTTGTTGATGTTGTACCGTGTTTTTTTATGCATCTGGGCAAGCAATTCATCAGCAGCAGGAGTTATATCAAGTAGCCATTCACCACGAGGCTGATGAAATGCTGTCTTATATGCAAACCCTGGTAGTTCTTTATATTGTTTTGGAAATAGTGTGGGAGTGATGCCAGAGAAATCTGTTCTGATAAATACTGCCCGTTCTTTTTGTCCGATTATTTTTAAAAATTTTGATAATTCAGATACGAGATCCTCAGACGTTTCTGTAAGTACCGGCCCGTAGGGAATATAGATGCTGGTTTTGTTTGCGATGAGCGGATAGATAATGATCTGAAAGTATCCAATAATTGCTGTATCTTTGGAAATAGTAAATCGTTTAGTGGTAAGACCTTGTGTTTGTTGAATGTGTGCATAAAGTTTTGTTTGAGGAAAGGGGAGAGAAAAAGAGGGGGTGTACGCAGCGTCTACTTCCTGGAATGTATACATGATTTTTATATTATAACGCAATAAAAGAGGCACCTCACTAGAGATGCCTTTTTGTACTGTATGCACGTGAAAGAATTGGTGCGAGAACAGTGAAGAGAAATAATCCAAAGACAATGAATAACATTTCCTTCGTCTCTATTGTATGAGTTCGTATCCATGCAAAGAATGAACCCACGATGGATACTATGATTACCATAATCAGTAATAGTTTGTACTTCATGTGCGCCTCCATATTGTAAGTACCTATATAAAAAATACCACAGGATGTGTATATCTTGTGGTATTCCTGTGGAAATATCTTAGATTCCCATTCGTTTATCTAGTGCTTCTTTTGCGATCGCACTGTCTGACCAGGGTATCTTGGTTCCTTGTGGTCCCATAATAAACGCATCGGTACCTTTACCAGTAATCATCACCGCATCTCCTGTTTGAGCTCTCTCAACAGCTGCGAAGATAGCGTTACGACGATCAAAAACTACTTCATAAGGGGTCTGGGTTATCGCTTCTCGCATTTGTTCGAGAATGACCAGAGGATCTTCATCGTATGGATCTTCATTTGTCAGGATGATTTGGTCACAATGGGTGTCAGCGATCTTTGCCATCACTGGACGTTTCCATTGATCGCGACCTCCTCCTGTGTTTCCAAGAATACAAATACGGTTTTCCGCATGTTTGAATGCGTCGTAGATTGCTTCGAGTGAATCGGGAGTGTGTGCATAGTCAACAATTACTTCAAAATCTTGTCCCGAATCAATTCGCTCTACTCGTCCTGGAATCTCACCAAATTCAGAAATAGTTTGCTGCATGGTTGCAAGTGGAATACCGATCCCTTCTCCAAACATAATTACTGAGAGTAGATTTTTTACATTAAATTCACCAGAGAGAGGGGAGATAAATCGGACATCTTTATATGTGAACTCAACTCCTTTTGGTTTGATAACGATATCATCGAGTAGCCCAAGTTCGAACCGATGTTTATTTTCAAC
>CALLVB010000012.1 GCA_938010795.1 Minisyncoccota bacterium | reverse complement strand
CAAGATTAACATGGATACCTCAAACATATTTTGATTTTCGAGGTCTTGCTGCCGCATCGATAGGTACACAAGTGTTTGTGTTTCCATTACTTATGTACATGACAGGGGAAGTGTCCCTGGTTTCTCCAATAGTAAACATTTTAGTCTTGTGGGTCGTGCCATTCACGATGTTAGTTGGGTTCATTATGATTATAGTCTCAACAATATCTCGTCTATTTGTTATTCCAATTATGACGCTCACGTGGGTACTTCTTGGTTACATACTGACAATTGTTGCTTGGTTTGCACAGATTCCGTTTGCGTCTATCCATGTACCAGCGATTTCTATGTTTACGCTTGGGTTAGTGTACGGTATATATTTTTTGATTTGGATGTATAATCAAAAGATATGGAAAAGCAAGTAAAAACAAAGAAAATTGATACATATAGTTACAGGGGTTAGCTTAATTCAGATAGTTTTGTGAAAAGGTCATTTGCTGTTTATGGGTATTCGGTTGCTGCTGCAATTATGATGGTGATTCCTTTTTATGCCATAGTATTGCTATTAGCGATTATCTTGTAAAGAAGTTGAGTGTAAAAAAGCGGCCGTACGGCCGCTTTTTAATTCCTTACCAAGACTAGTTATAATATTCACCTCGCAGTGGAGCATTTCTTACAATCTCCATAATTTCATCTTCATCATCTAGAATCACAAACAAGTCTAGATCTTCTTTTGAAATAGTCCCAAACTTATCAAGGAGTACATCTTTAGAATAGTCCATAATTGGTTGCCAGAATTCTTTACCAACTAAGATAATAGGGATCTTCTCAACTTTCTTGGTCTGCACCAGTGTTAGAATTTCAAAGAATTCATCCATGGTTCCAAATCCACCTGGGAAACATAAGTATGCTTCTCCGGTAAAGTTCATCGTGAACTTACGAGTAAAAAAGTATTCAAAGTCTACTCCATGAGTAACATTTGGATTAGCTTTTTGTTCAAAAGGAAGCACAATATTAAATCCAATTCCTGAACCACAGGTTTCAAAGGTTCCTAGATTTCCAGCCTCCATAATTCCTGGTCCTCCACCTGTCACAACTCCAAATCCTTCTTTACAACATTTTGCACCAAGACTCCGTGCTTTTTCATAAAACTCAGTTCCAGGCTGCAGACGTGCTGAACCAAAAAATGTTACAGACTTTGGAAAATCAGCAATAGTTTTAAACGCTTCTCTTAGTTCTTTGTTTATTTGAACCATTCGATCTTCTGTCATTTCTAGAAACTCTTTGGTCGTATGAGCTTTATCATAATGCTGCAAACCAACTGGTTTCTTTGCTGCTTCTTCTGGAGACCATTCAAGTCGTGTCTTTTCATCTGAACCACATCCTTCGATAGGACATGTGTGTTCAGGTTTGTGTTCTTCGTTATTCATATCTGTGTATTATATAGGAAATAAGGGAGTAAAAACATAATAGTACGGTACAATATATCTATGGATATACTCTCTCTTCTCTCACCAGACTCAATTATATTTAAATTAGCTATCGCGCTCTTCCTAGGTCTTTTTATTGGCTTGCGTCGAGAGATAGATATACAAAAAGAAGGATCAGAAAGTTTTGTTGGATTCCGGACATTGCCACTCATTGTGATGTTGGGTGCAATCTCAACCATGATTCCACAAATACCATATTTGCCAGTCATATGTTTGTTAGGAGTTTTAGTGTTTCTCTCTATTGCGTATTACAACGGAGTATTCAAATTACACCTCATCGGTCTCACCTCAGAGTTCTCAACATTGATCATGTTTCTCGTAGGGGTTTTTGTGGGAAATGGTGAATACATCGTTGCGATTCTGGTGACTGTAACTATTGGTCTTTTAACTGGTTTCAAAGATCAGTTGCACAAATTTGCCCGAGGTATTTCACCACAAGAGTGGGGAGGGGCTCTCCAACTGCTGATTCTCTCAGCAGTGGTATTGCCATTTTTGCCACAAGTTGCTGTTGATCCGTGGGGAGTGTTGGTACCATTTGATATTTGGCTCTTGGTAATTTTTATCTCAGCTATTGGATTTGTAGGATATTTTTTGCAAAAACATATTGACTCAAAGAAAGGATTAATAGTGACATCATTTCTCGGAGCTCTTGTATCGAGCACAGCCGTAACTACCGCACTGGCCATCAAGGCAAAACAAAAGAAGGACTTACCGAGGAATCTCTTTGTAGTTGCTCTGCTTGTTGCCGTAGCGACAATGTTAGTACGAACGATTATTACTATTGTGGTAATCGCACCAATTGATTTAAAAATAGTTGCACTTATTCCAGCAGCAATGTTTATTACGGCAGTGCTCTTGTTATGTGTGTATGGAAGAAGGCAGCACGCAGATAAAGAAGAGGCAATTGTTCCACAGCTAGAGAGCCCATTTGAGCTTATTCCTGCACTCAAGTTTGGTGCTCTGTTTATCGTGGTTCTTCTCGCTGTTGCTCTTGGTAAAGAGTATCTTGGAGATTATGGGGTTCTCATTACTGCTGTTTTGTCTGGATTTATTGATGTTGACGCAACTATCTTATCTTCCCTCCAAGCATTTAAAGCAGCGGGGATTACACAAGTTCTTGCTGTACAAGCGATCACATTGGCCATTATCGTGAATACTCTTGTGAAGATAGTATATGTATGGATTCTCTCCAGACGTGATGTTGCCATTATGAACACACTCACCATTACTATTATTTCGTTTGTAGGCCTTGTGACCTTCTTGTTTGTGTAAGGCTCTGGTATTATCTCTTATGGAAACTATATTACGTAGGAGATTTAAATGGATATACGAACTTTTTTACAGAAAGGGGAAGCAAAAATAGTATTGTTTGCGTGTTATGCGAGTAAACTCTATACATTGGTCCCCAATGGTGTTGCTGATCATGTGTGTTTTAAATGTGAAACTCATGGGCAGTACAATATGATCTTGGATTTGTTTCAAAAGCAGGGATGTGAAATTCACACTACGCTTATCAGTGGTCGAGATATTTCTACTATACAGATGAAAGATGCTTTCCTTACTAACTGGGGTGAGGTTACAACCTTGGAGCTCGCAGACGTAAGATCTGACAGACCTCAGCGAGGAACGTGGGATCATATAGAGGTTTATTTTGGCGATGCTTATGATGCTGCTGTGCAGACTGTACGAGAAAACGGCTATCATGTTATTGAGAAGCAAAGACCTCATCACACTACCCACGAAATTAAATTGACTGGTGATATCAAATTTGTTTTTACCAGAGATGTCCTAATTGAAAAGGCACGACAAGGTTTATAGATCTTTAGATATTATAATAGCGCCCGATAGGGCGTTATTTTTGTTGCAATATATTTTATGTATAATGGTGGGATGACCCGTCGGAATACGAAATACATTTTCGTTGTAGGTGGAGTGATGAGTGGTGTAGGAAAAGGTGTCTCATCATCTGCAATTGCAAAAATACTCCAATTTCGAGGACTCTCAGTCTCATCGGTTAAAATCGACCCCTATGTAAATGTTGACGCAGGGACCATGAACCCCACTGAACACGGTGAGGTTTTTGTTTTGGATGATGGATATGAGTGTGATCAAGACATGGGGAACTATGAGCGATTTTTGGGGACGTCACTTACAAGAGACTCATACATGACCACGGGATCAATCTATTTAAAAGTAATTCAAGATGAGCGTGCCCTCAAGTACAAAGGGAAGTGTGTCGATGTGGTGCCACACGTGCCACTGGCAGTAATTGAACAAATCAAAAATGCAGGAAAGGTCGAAGACGTTGATGTGGTAATTATTGAGATCGGAGGAACACTTGGTGAATATCAAAATGTTTTGTTCCTAGAGGCCGCTCGTATTTTAAAATCAAATCAACCCAAAGACGTTATCTCTATTATGGTTTCGTATCTACCAACACCTAAAAAGATCGGAGAGATGAAAACAAAGCCAACCCAATACGCAATCAGAACTATGCAACAGTCAGGGCTCAGTCCAGATATCATTATCGGACGATCAAGTGTTTCAGTCGACCAGAAGAGAAAAGAGAAAATCGCATTCTCATCCTCATTGGGTGTAAAAGATATTATTTCAGCCCCAGATCTGGATAGTATTTACGATATTCCTGAGGTATTTTTAGATCAGAAACTTGATCAGACATTAATTGATAAGTTGCATATTCCAAAGACTAAATTAAGGCGTGACAACAAAGCGCGTACTGCGTGGAACTCTTTTGTTGCAGCATCAAAAAATCAGGGACAAGAAATTAATATAGCTATTGTCGGTAAGTATTTCTCAACAGGAGACTTTGTACTCTCAGATGCATATATTTCGGTGATTGAGGCACTTAAATATTCGTGTTATCACAACAGTGTAAAACCTAAATTGCATTGGTTAGATTCTCGAGATTTTGAGGGAATAGCAGGTAAGAGAAAGCTCAAAGGCTTGCAAAAATATGATGGAGTATTGATTCCTGGCGGGTTTGGAACAACGGGTATTGAAGGGAAAATCAGTGTGATCGAGTATGTCCGAACAAAGGGAATTCCTTACTTTGGAATTTGTTACGGAATGCAGCTTGCCGCAATTGAGTACGCACGAAATGCATGTGGTATCAAAGACGCGACAAGCTACGAAATTTCACCCAAGGCACAAGACAAGGTGGTGACAATTATGTCCGAGCAAGAAGAACTCATGAGGAAGGGTGATTATGGAGGATCTATGCGACTTGGTACATACGACGCGGTGGTTACAAAGGGAACATGGGCGCACAAATTATATAAGTCAGAGATCATCTCTGAGCGACACCGACATCGGTATGAAGTAAACCCAGAGTACACAGACCTACTTCAAGAGAAAGGGTTAAAAATCTCAGCAACATCTCCAGATGGATTATTGCCAGAGATCATCGAACTACCAAAAACAAAACATCCATTCTTTGTCGCTGTTCAATTCCACCCTGAGTTTAAAGCCAGGCCACTCGACCCGCATCCTGTGTTTAATGGGTTTGTGGAGGCTTGTAAGAAAAATAGGAAATAAATTTGATTATGGGCAGGAGAAGAATAGCTTGTGTGTCTTAAATATATAGACAAGGTATCAAAAAGGGCGGCTCATATTTAGCCGCCCAGTATATTACTTCATCCGTGATAAAAATAAAAATCATCAAGCTTGCATCCAGGCATACCCTTTTGCTTTTTTAGGAAGTCATTACCACGTGCTTGTGTGTAACGTGTGTACTCGTCATGAACACTCTTGTCAATGAAAACCTCCATTAGCATATCAGTTTTTGAAGAGGGGCTAATATGCCAATTTTTTTCTTCATCTATCTCCATTTCAAACTCGACTTGAATATTATAACCATCTTGCATTTTGCTTGAGGTTATAACTTCAATGCGTCCATCAATTAGTGCACTTTTCACATGTACATGTGGTGATTTTAGCTGGGACTCTGATTTTTTGAAAATAGATGTGTATGTCTTTGCCAGGATGATGGCAGAAACAAATTGTGCTGAATTTAGTTCAACTGAATTTCCCATTGTTTTTCTCCTAAATCGGGAACAGGTATGCCAATGCTATACCTGACTATCTAAATCGATAGTAATAATAAAATACCATAAAATATGTTTATGTCAAATTATTGGAGAAGGGGAAGTGATCCTGCTGTCTCCATTACAACCTTTGGTTGTGATGAGCAGCTGGACGCGACTCGGCTACTCATCAACAGGCCGAAAGAGTTGATAAGTTATGCCTCCGTCGGTTCAACTCCCACGAAAGAAAAGAAATTTTCTTTCTCCCTTCTCCACATAAAAGAAAAGCCACCCTAGCGGGTGGTTTCTTTTAGTGGAGAAGGGGGGAGTTGGCGCCAGTTCTAATTCACTTCGTTCATAAGAACTCGCTGCCCCGATTTTTCAACTCCCATTATCCAGTAAAATAAAAAAGCAGCAACCTCTCCAAGTATTCGAGGTTACTACTTTTTATTTTATGTGGAGAAGGGGGGAGTTGAACCCCCGTCCAAAACAGTACGAAAGATTGACTCTACAATGATAGAGTACTTTTTGAAGACATAGGTCTCCATCTTATTATCTTAGATATAAAGTAATCCAAACTCTACGATAACCAGTCACGTTTAGATTCGCTTTGTATAAGTGACCAATACAAAACTAGCTGAGAAATATAACAGCCATAACAACGCCTCAAGCATCAATTGTTATAACCGCCACGCATCGGGGAGTCACGAAGACTCAACCCTTAAGACTAAGCAAATGCAGGTACCATACTTGCGTATGGCGATTTGATTTTAGCGTTTGCACGTAAAATGGTCCCGGTTTTTTACGAAACCCGGAAAAGTCGCATTGCACAAAATTCGAAAACTGAATTGTCAAAGCCCGGCATCCCCATGTGGAACGTGTGCATTATAACGTATTTTATAAAAAATATGCCCCCGTGGAGGGAGCATATAGTGGTTGCAGGTTGTTTATGCAGCTGCTTTTCTGCGCGACTTTTCTTTTTTAGTTCGTCCAAGAGTCTGTTTACTTCCATGTCGAGAGCAAGCAGATTTACCCGGAGGTGCTGGTCTCGCACAGCATACCATTCCTATGTTGGGATCACCGCTATCAAGTGGCGTTCTGCAAAGACCATCCGTAACCGTCATGGTGGTTACAAACTGGCCATCGATCTTTCGAGGGATCTGGTACGCAATCTCACTCAACATATCAACAGCTTCTTTTCCGTAAAGCTTTCGCTGTTTTCCGAGTCCGGAATCGGATGTTTGATCATGCAAGGGTTCTGGCCTTTGTTGGTAGCCGCCCGCTGAACGCAGATCCCGCAGTGTTTCGTGATAACGTTCTGTGGCGGCTTGCCCGGGTCGTCCTTGAGTTAGACTTTCTTCGGGTTGAAGCACTAAACCCATATTTTTTGCCCTTGATTTAATAGTGGCAATGGATCTTCCGGGTAATAACCTCATAAGATCAGATGCCTTTTTCTTACCAGCGGCGGCCCGAATTACGTCGTATTCACCTTGGGTCCATGGTTCTTTATTGCTCATTTCAAACTCTCTTTCTAAAATTGTAAGTTTACAGTATTTCGCCCTAGAAATACTATATAGTAAATCAAAAAAAGATCAACCTATTTAATACTTGGTAGTTCAAGCACATAAAGCGCAGGAATGGGTGAAGAGAAAGATTGAGGAAAGGTATCTGGAGAGATAGAGTTTTCTCTATGTACGACAGTAAAGTCAGTATCAAGCCAGAGAATATCAATAGTAAAGTTCATATCTTTCATCCAAATTCCGTGAGAAGCAGGCTCGTCAAAGATAAATAACATTCCATCAATTTGATCAGGTAGTATGGCTCTATTTGAAAGACCAGTGATTCGTTTTTGATTTGTATCAGCAACGAGTACCGTATATGAGGTGTCTTCTACAGTAATAAGTCTTGTCTCGTACTCAGGTTTTGTCTGCGTGGTGATATTGTCTGGATTGTTTGGATTTACAGCAGAAAGTCCGAGAGATACAACAAAAGCCACAATAATTCCAATAATGAGCCAGTGTTCTGTTTTTTTTGAGCTGAGTATGTCTTTAGTATTCATATATTATGTAAACCTTATCTTATTTTCACGTTCAGCGTCCCGTTTTTGCGCTCGTTCTTTCAGGCCTTGTCGTTTGTCGTATTTTTTCTTACCTCGAGCAAGGGCAAATTCTATCTTAATAAAGTTTCCTACAAGACCTACTGCGATAGGAATGAGTGTGGTCCCTTTGTTGTTCATCTCTCGTTCAATACGAGCTAGTTCTCGTTTTTTAACAAGTAGCTTTCTGGGATGTTCCGGATCATACCCGCCACCGGTATTTTTAATTTGATAGGGAGGAATGAACATGTTTTTGATAAACAGTTCGGGTTGAGCAGACTTGTTCTTAAGAAGTGTTACAAAAGAACCCTGGAGGCTTCCTTGGTTTTTTCTCAGTGATTTTACTTCGCCTCCTGAGAGCACCATACCAGCAGTAAATTTCTCAAGAATTTCGAAGTTTCTGTATGCATCTTTGTTTTTAACTAGCACCTTCATGATAGGCATAGTATATCATCGACTTTCTTTTTTGAGGGAATAAGAGAAGGAAATTTTCAAGAATAGACCCTGTGATATAATCGTACTTCAACTATATAACTAAAATTTTATGGCGGGGAAATCAAAACAAACAAATAAAAAGAAAGGAGCTCGAGGAAAGGGCAACAAGAAAATGAAGCCAGAAGATGTGAAGAAACAATTATTTTCACAAATACTTTCTGTATTACTCGTATTTGCAATTATTATTGCACTATTTTCAATCACAGCTGACAATGCACAGGATGAAAAGATTTCGCTCTCTCAACTAGCAACTGCTGTTTCAACAGATCTCGTCTCGGACATTCAGGTGGAGAGAAGCAAGCTATCTGTTACCTACAAAGATGGAACAGAAAAAGAAGCCAAGAAAGAAACAGAAGCTTCACTTACAGAAACACTTACTAACTTTGGAGTAACACAAGAGCAACTACAAGCAGTAGATATCAAACTGGTAGACCCGTCTGGATTTGTGTACTTCCTAGAAAGGTTCATGCCATTCTTATTCCCACTATTATTACTTGGAATTATTTTCTTTTTCTTCTTTAGAACCACCAAAGGTGCTGGAGGTGGTGGAGGAGCAATGCAAGCATTTTCGTTTGGACAATCGAGAGCAAAATACATTGACCCAAAAGACTCAAAGAACCGAATTACATTTAAAGATGTTGCCGGAGCGAAAGAGGCTAAAGAGGAATTACTTGAGATTGTTGATTTTCTAAAAAATCCAAAGAAATTCCTAGAGATTGGAGCTGAAATTCCCAAAGGAGTATTAATGATGGGACCACCAGGTACTGGTAAGACTCTTTTGGCACGAGCTGTTGCAGGAGAGGCAGGCGTACCGTTCTTTTCAGTGTCAGGTTCAGAGTTTGTAGAGATGTTTGTGGGAGTTGGTGCATCACGAGTTAGAGACCTCTTTAAAAACGCAAAGAAAGAATCACCAGCAATTGTATTTATCGATGAGATTGATGCTATTGGACGAACACGAGGTGGAGGAACAGGTGGAGGTAATGATGAGCGAGAACAAACACTTAATCAAATTTTGGTTGAAATGGATGGGTTTGATAAGACAGAGCAAGTCATTGTGATTGCAGCAACTAACCGACCAGAAATCCTTGATCCAGCATTACTACGTCCAGGACGATTCGACAGGCGGGTTACTATCGATCTACCAGATGTACATGACAGGGAAGCGATTCTTACTATTCATGCACGAAAAAAGCCACTCACAGAAGACGTTGATCTTGAGGTGATTGCTAAGAGAACCCCAGGATTTTCAGGAGCTGATCTATATTCTCTTATGAATGAGTCTGCAATTACCGCAGCGAGAGAGGAGCGAAAGAAAGTTTCTCAATACGATATGATTCGAGCTATTGAAAAGGTGATGCTTGGACCAGAAAGAAAATCTCATATTATGAATGAGACAGAGAAAAAGATTACGGCATATCATGAAGTGGGACACGCACTTATGGGATCAGTGCTTGAGCACGCAAATCCAATTCATAAAGTGACAGTGGTAGCGAGAGGTCGTGCAGCGGGATACACATTATCCATTCCAGATGAAGACCGAAAAATGCGAACAAAGAATGACTTCTTGGCAGACATCTCAATGGCACTTGGTGGATATGTTACAGAGCAAATGATATTTGGAGATGTTTCAACTGGTCCATCAAATGACCTACAGGTTGCAACACGAATGGCCAGGTCAATGGTAACTCGGTATGGTATGTCACCAAAGGTTGGTGTACTCGCAGTAGAAGGTGTGGCAGCAGTTACTGGAGGAGGAATGGAAGGTGTTGCTCTTTCTGGTGATATGCAAAAGAATATCGATTCAGAAGTGAAACGAATCATGGATGAAGCATATAAACTCACAGAGAAAACGCTTAAGAAATATGAAAAAGCTCTACATGGTATTTCTCACAAGCTTCTAGAAGAAGAGACTCTAGAGAGAGATGAATACGAAGCACAGCTTAAAGAGTATGGTGTTCCTCTTAATAATCGGGCAATGAGAGAACCAAAGGGGTATGCAGAGCTTTCTAAGAAAACAACAAAGAAAAAAACAGCTAAGAAAAAATAATCGGAGAGCAGAAAAACGACGGCCCTGCCGTCGTTTTTCTGTTCTGACATGCCTAAGAGAAATTTTAAATGATTATCTTTTCTCAGCTTCTTCTCGTTCGAGATAAGACTTAATTTTCCTTCGAGCTTCGTTTGTTTTTACAAAGTCTAGCCATTTGACCGTCGGCTTACCTTGTTTACTGGTGAGGATCTCGACGATGTCTCCGTTTTGTAGTACTGAGTCCATAGAGACCATTTTCTCATTTACTTTTGATCCAGACATTTTGTTTCCAACCTCAGAGTGGACTTGGAATGCAAAGTCCACGGGGGTCGCTCCTTCGGGTAGTACGATCACTTCACCGAGGGGAGTAAATACAAATATTTGATGCCCAAAGAAATCATCTTTAAGTTCTGTTTGGAATGATTCAGATTCAGGGTTGTCAGAATGATCAGCGAGAGAGTCGATCCATCCTGGCGCAACTTCTTTAGGATCTTTAAGAGGTGCATTACCAGCAGGATCTCCGAATCGTCCCATTAATCGAGTAGCCCAAGAATCCATATGTTCTCCTCCTCCAGTACGTTTTTTATATCCTAGGTGAGATGCAGCACCAAGCTCTGCATCGAGATGCATTTCTTCAGTACGAATCTGTAATTCAACAAGACCACCGTCTCCGGTAAATACTGTTGTATGAATTGACCTATATCCGTTTGGTTTTGGGACAGCAATATAGTCCTTAATTCGACCAACCATTGGTCGATAGTGTTGATGCACAATTCCTAGCACAGAATAACAATCAGCCACTGTGGGTACGATAATTCTCAAGGCTGCAATATCATAGATTTTGTCAGCGTCACCCTTTTTACGATCTAGTTTTTTATAAAAAGAATAAATACCTTTAATTCTATTTGAGGTTCTGAACTTTCTCATTCCATTGGCCGCAAGTTTTTTTGAAATTGAACGATCCATTCTCTCTAGTTTTGCAATGGTTTGCTTAGATCTCTCTTTGAGTACATCTCTAACATTTTTATACTCTTCTGGGTATACATAGGGAAAAGAAAGGTCTTCTAGTTGTTTCGATAGTTTCGTAATACCGAGCCTGTATGCAAGAGGGGCGTAAATCTCGAGTGTTTCTGTAGCGATACGTTCACGCTTATCTTCTCGAACGTGTTCGAGTGTATTCATGTTGTGGAGACGATCTGCGAATTTGATAATCAAAACACGCACATCTCTAGATGTTGCTACAAATAGCTTTCTGAGTGATTCGTTGTGTCGTCGCATTCCTTGGTATCGGATGTGTCCAAGTTTGGTTACACCATCAACCAAGAAAAGGATCTCTTCACCAAATTCGTAGAGCAATTGTTCTTCTGTTGCTACACCGTCTTCAATAGAGTCATGAAGAATACCTGCTGCGATAACTTTTGCATCCATTCCCAGGTCAGCAAGATTTTTTGCTGTTGCCACCAGGTGAATAAAGTAAGGCTCACCTGATTTTCTGAGCTGCCCCTCGTGAGCTTCTTGTGCAAAGAAATATGCATCTCGGATAAGATTTTTTGCTTTTTGATCAAAACCAGTCACACGGTCATAGATTTCTTGAAGTCCTTCTGGAACTTTCCTAGACTGTTTTTTTCGAGCTTTTTGAGCATCTTTGTATGCTAATTCTTCGACTTCTTTCATATACCAGTAGTATACCGTTGTTGGTTACCTAAACCAACTTTAGTTCTCTCTTTGATAGGGATTTGTTACAATGACATGACTACAAAACAACTATG
>CALLVB010000011.1 GCA_938010795.1 Minisyncoccota bacterium | reverse complement strand
AGGTATAAGCTACTTTTCTTAGTCCAACCAACAGGACTTGCAAGAATCTATCTGCGTGACCACAGAGGTATAAGCTACTTTTCTTAGTCCAACCAACAGGACTTGAACCTGTGACCACAGAGGTATAAGCTCTGCGCTCTACCAGCTGAGCTATGGTTGGACTAAAAAAACTAACGGTAAAACTAACGGTAATAATTCTTGAGATTATAACAGAAGGAGGGTAAGGTGTGTACCAATTTCTCTCTCCACAATAAATCCACATATCCACCGACCGGGCGTCTATCAATAAAAAATAATATGTATACTAATACTATCTTCATTCATTAATATGAATTAGAAGAAGAGGAAGCTACTTGTAGCCAATCAGAACCTAATACATATGAGTGAAGATGCTGAAGGAGCCAATCGCAAGATTGGTTTTTTCATGTCTAAATATATTTGACATTAAGATTATTATTGATATAATATTAATATAGATCTTTGAATATATTGACCACAACCATAAGTAGTTAATCTTTAGCTCTTTGTGGCTGTGGTCAATCCTGACAACAGCTTAATTTCTATGAGAGATTAAGAATTTAGCTATGAGCTGATATTAAGGAGAATGCACATGGGTGCAGAACACAAACATGATTATAGCGGCCTCACACAAGGCGAGGTACACGCAACTTTCAATAAGCTTGGAGGTAGAGAAGGTGCAAAAGCATTTCGTCGCGGAGACTTGGTTTTAGTTAAACCTGAACAGTCTTTTGGTGAAATCATTTGTACGGTAACAATACCGGCTGGTACGTCAGAGTATGACATTTGGAAGAGGATGTATTACTCTAACCTACATAACGATAACGGACTAGACAAGGAGGTGTCACGTGTTGCAGCAACGAAGGATATAACTTTTGAGGTTGTAATGGTTGACGGAGAAAGCTTGGGTTTTCCTGAGTCGATTGGTCCATTTGCTTATGACGAAGGTGGTCAAGAGCAATTTCAGATGAATGAAATTCTTGCCGAAAAGGGTTTTGTTCCTTGGAGCTTTGGTTACATGGTCGCATTTCGTGAATCTTTTAAGCAAACGTTAGAATCTGAAACTTTGTTGTTACCAGTGGTATCTAATCGCTCATATTTTTATCATATGCGTTGTGGTAAAGGCACAGTTCGTTTAGAGCATGTAACAAAAAGTAGAGACGACGCACAACTTCTCGCTCATTACCCAACTGATATACATCTCTTTAAGAGCAGTAAGATTGCCTTAATAAGACCTTCAGTGTAAATAGCAAGTCCCCACCAGTGGTGGGGATTTTTATTCAAGATACATATGTTCTTGCACATATTCAAACTGTTTTTTAAGAGCAGGGTATTTAGAGAGTTGAGCATCTTGAATTATTGTCTGTGCTTCGTTTCGAGCAGCCTCTACTAATTTGATGTTCTTAATAGCTTCCATTGCTAAGTCGGATACTCCTGATTGTTTATTTCCCATCATTTCTCCAGTGCCCCTAAACTGCAAGTCGTATTCTGCTAGCTCAAACCCGTTTTTGGCAGTTCGAAGTGCATCGAGTCGCTCTTTAGTAGTCTCTGATTTAATATCAGCGAATAGATAACAGTATGGTTGGTGCGTTGAGCGAATAACCCGTCCACGTAGCTGATGAAGTTGTGATAGTCCATATCGCTCCGCTCCTTCGATAATAATATTTGTTGCGTTGGGTACGTTAACACCAACCTCAACAACAGTCGTTGAAACTAGGATATCAAATTCATGTTTTGAGAATTGCCGCATCACTTCATTTTTTTCATCCTTTTTAAGTTTAGAATGAAGTACACCTATTTTATATTCGGGGAAGACGTCTGTTGCTAAACGCTTTGCCTCAGCTACAGCAGATTTTACTAGTAACGATTTTGTCTTGCTTGGATCAGCTTCAAAGATACGAGGACAGATGACGTACGCTTGCCTGCCATTTTGCAGTTCAGCTCTTATCTTTTCATACGCATCCTCTCGTGCATCTTGGGTTGGCTCAACAAGTGTTGTGATTACTTTCTTTCGTCCAGGAGGCATCTCATCAAGAACAGTCAGGTCAAGATCACCATAGATAGTTAAGGCAAGTGTTCTTGGAATAGGAGTAGCAGTCAAAGATAGTAAGTGGGGGAGGATTTCTGTATTATCAACCAAACCCTTCTTTGTTATTTTTGTAGGAGTCTTTTCTTGTACGGCCTCCTTTTTTTCTTGTGGTTTTGATCTCAAGGCAGCACGTTGTTTTTTACCAAATCTGTGTTGCTCATCGATAACTACCAAACCAAGGTTTTCAAAGAATACACCCTTGGAAATAAGTGCATGTGTACCCACGAGAACCTGTACTTCACCGTTGGCAACCCATTTTTTTAATTGAGCTTTGGATATTTTTGTTGCACCAACTTCTGTTTTAGAAGGGAATTTATAACAATCTTTACCAGTAATGAGCCCAACTGATATACCGAGTGGTCCGAGCAGCTCAACAAAGTCAGCAAAGATCTGTTTAGCCAAGATTTCTGTTGGAGCCATATATCCAACTTGGAGTGAGCCAAATGTTTGTCCGGTTGGTTTTGTTGTAACCGTTGCATAGGTAGCCAAGGCAGCTACTACTGTCTTTCCTGATCCTACGTCACCTTCAAGTAATCTAGACATCGGGGTCTCTGAGCTGATATCCTGCAAGATTTGCGTCACTGCGTCTTTTTGACCATTGGTTAGTTCGAAACCAAGCCTGTCTGTAAACTTTTTCAGAACTGCTTTGTCTGGATTTATGATAAACGCTCCAGATTCTTGGTAAGCAATTTTTTGATCTTGCTTTACCAGTTGAATAAAAAAGACCTCTTCAAAAGCGAAACGTTTACGAGCTGCGTCTGCGTCAGACATTTTTTTTGGTGCATGGATATATACAAGAGCACTTGTGAGACTCGGCAGATTATATTTTTGTAATATGTCGCCAGGTAAAGAGTCAGTGATGTTATCGAGTGCTCCATCAGCAATTAATTTTTTTACTTTATGGTATAGCCATTTAGAAGTAATACCTCGAGTTTCTCGGTAAACCGGATAGAGTAATAATTCTTGTTTGTCTTCAGAAAATAGGTCACCCGACTTTTCGATCGGAATTTTATCAATCACATCATATTCTGGATTGGTGAGATAGAGTGCTCCTGCACGTTCACCGACAGTCCCCATAAACTTTGCTGCAGTACCCTCAGGTAGCATTTTAGAGATATACGGCTGTGAGTACCATACTGCCTTGATGGTGTCGCCAGCAGAATCTACCAAGGTCGCTTCGCTCATACTCATGTTTGATTGCCACGCTTTTTTAGCACGTATGCTTTTTACTTCGGCGTAAATAATAGGTTGTTCACCTCGCTTGATATCTTTAACGTATGAGAGTTTTGAAAAATCACCATAACGCACCGGGAAGTAATAGAGCAGGTCTCTGGCTGTGTATAGACCGAGGCGTGCTAGTGCCTTTTTTTGTGTATCAGTGGTTCTAAATAATTTTGTTAACGGAGTTTCAAGCATTAGGAATTATTTTTAGTGAAATTGAGTACTCGACCGAGTAATTCTTCTGCCTTCATCCACTGTTCTCTGTGTGTATCAAGTATTTCACCATAACCATTTCCTAAACTATCCCTCAGTCTATCCAATTGATCAAGGTAGGTAGTTGCACGTCTATTGAGTTCAGCAAAGACTGCAGATGAATTCGTTTCTCTTGTTTGTACTGATGAATGTTCAGCGTCTTTATAGAATTCATCAATAGCATTAAAAGTAGATAATATCTTGTGTGTGAATATTTCTTCCTGGGTTTGAGTATTCTCATCTCCATAAAGAGAGATAACCTCAGCTATGTGTTCTTTTGACTTCATAAAATCTAAACACATAGTAATGACGAGATCTATTGTTCTGAGAGATGTATCAAACTCTTCCTGTTCTGTTTCTGCTGGGTCTGCTAGTAGTTCTTGTTCTAGTTTGAATATCGAATCATCATAGTTTTTTGCACTAAGAATTCGAATTACTACAGTCGAAAGATGTTCTTTGAGTCTTATTCGTGTTTCAGAAGATAGGGTATCCCGCTCCGTGATTCCTTCTTGTGCTCTGAGAAAGGATAAGAGCATGTCAGGATTATTTTGTAAAAATCCGCGAGCAACGTTTTCTTCTTGTTGAGTCTCTCTTTGTATCATCTGTCTATCAAGAAGTACTTGTTCTTGTTTTTTTCGCTCTTTTTCTTTTTCAAAAGAAGAAATATTTGTTTGTGGGTTTTTTTCACTCATATCTCTGATTATAGCAATTTAATTGGTACTTATACTGCCAAGTTATTAAGAGATATTCAGATAGGTATCATGCTACAATACTCGTTATGTTAAAGAAACTACTTGGTGATGACAACGCTCATCTAATCAGAAAAGCACAAAAATTAGTCAAAGAGATTAATGCATTAGAGACTGAAATGCAGCAACTTTCTGATGATGAATTATTTGGTAGAACTGCTATTTTTAAAAAACGCTTAGAGGATGGGGAAACGCTAGATGATTTACTAACAGAGGCTTTTGCAACCGTAAGAGAGGTAGCAGTACGAGAAACAGGCCTCAGACCGTATGATGTACAGTTGGTGGGTGGTATTTTGATGCACCAAGGAGTTATTACTGAAATGAAAACAGGTGAAGGTAA
>CALLVB010000010.1 GCA_938010795.1 Minisyncoccota bacterium | reverse complement strand
GGCCATGTCGGCCGCTTAGCCTCGTGCGAGGCAAAAAGCAGAAGCAAAACAGTGGAGAGTAGTGGAGACTTGAGAGTGGAGACAGCACAAGCATCTATTGGCCATTTGAAATGGCCGAAAAAATTTGAAAATATGGCTCGGGAATGCCCTGAAAGTGAGTGGTGTTGGCTTGGTCCCTGCAAAAAGAATCAGAATGTTTGAGGTGTCCTTCCTACAATTTCTCATGCAACAGGATAATGGCTGGAAGTGGTGTGCCCTCCGCAACATTTCAATGACATGCTTGTCAACAGTACACAAATGTCAAAGTCCCTGTATTTTGCATTCTCATCAACTCTTGCCCAAATAATATTTCCGCTGACATACAAGTTACAATATATTTGCATTATCAACTTTTGAATGTTGGAGATCGAAGTCAAAACACGGAGAAGGAACTTGGCAGGCTACAGCACTGAACAGTGAACACTGTGAACAGCAGCTGCAAACCTTCAACGTCATTGCTGCAAACACATTTGACTCCTCTCCCGCCTTTAGGAGGAAGCGGGAAATTCATGTGCAAACCACATGTCGCCAATCCGCCAATCATAAGACTGACTCAGCGTAATCGAATAGCTACTACTTGACCACGACGCATGAAAACAAGGTCTGGAAACAGCTTGCTCAGTGTTTCTACAAACTCTTTTCTGTGCTGGTCAGACACCGGTCCTGCCAGTTCCTTGGGTAATGACACCCGCAGGATTTCCAATGAAGAATGTTCGGTGATGGCTTTAATGTGCTCCATAAATGTCGCGGTGGGTGCTGGACTATTCTCTGAAATGTTCCAAAAACGCAAGTGGCAAAGCCTTTTTGATAACGTGTTGAAAAAATACGTCAAATGGTCCTTCTGAAAGGAACATAACTGTGTTTCCAGGACAATCAGACGGCATGCCATGACACCGACCAGACAAAGAAAGTGCTCGAAAAGGTTTCCAAGATTATTATGACCGACATTCAAAGCTCTCAGAGTGTTGGCATGGTGGGACTGGCTCAAGAAAATAAGGTCGTTCTCACTGAGATAACAATATTGTAGCTCCAGGTATACAAGGGACGCCGGCATTTTGCTAATCACAGTTTGTAGTTGGTTTGTCAACCTGGTATTGCTCAGATTTAACCGAGTGAGAGCAGGCAGCTCCACCAATGTTTGCCCAAGCAGATCTGCATCGTCACTGTCTAATGTTTTGTCATCCCACGAAAGATCCAATCCAGTCAAAGAGGTCAGTCTGCGCAAGTTTGGGCTCATACGGTGAAGTCCTACAACGTAGGGATATGAGGGCCGTATACTAAGAGCCACAAGGTCCTGCAAACAGAAACGCCAAAATACGACTTCAATATTTTTTATTTTTTTTTTTGAGCTGTTTAGTGGTGGAACTTCATGATCATTTCATCTCATTCTGCGATGATCTCTGCCATGTACCTTGTGGTCAACTAAGTCCAGGAGAGCTGCTGATTTGGAGGATTTCGTGGAATCGATCTGGAGTCTTTTGATGCGAAGTCTCAACAGCGACTCCTTGGCTTTTCCTAATGCTAGTGCGTTGCATAGCTGCATGCATGTTTCGTTCCCTTCCACCAGTGCATCCAGTTGAATGACATCTAAAAGATAACAAACAAAAAAAGCCACGGTCGAGGACTTTGCCCTAGATTTATATTTACATTCGTTGAAATACAATACATAACTGATACTTGCATTGATGTTCTCGCACTTCACTGCCCACGCTTTGAAACACCTCGGTATGAATCGCTAAGTACTTCACGAGGAATTCATCTGAAGTAAATGGTAGGGTAATTTCTGTCCTAAGACTAATCTTGATTGTAACAGCAAGTGTCCCTTTCTGTTTAGAATATATGCAAACAAGTGAGTTAGATGGTTAGATCTACCTGTTGGGTATCCGGATATGTCAAGATACTTCACTTTAGTGTCACTTGGTTGTGTTATACACTCGAGGAAATTGACAACCAGCGAGCGGGTGAGATCCCGCCAAAACGTTATGCCTCCACAAACGTACTCATTGCAGTACAAAGACTTCAGCTCTGTAAAGGCAGGAGGAAACAGTCCACGAAAACTCAAAAGTGTCCAGGGCCAGCGACAAATCAACGCCTGCAAGGGGAAACATGACAATTTGAGCATAATTTTTTGGTCACCTCCCTGACAACTGAGGTTGTCACAACTCACAATTTTACAACTTTATTGGCGCACTGCACGAATAAAAAAGATATCCCCTTTACCCCCCACCCCACCCCCGGCTATGTCACATTTTTGCTCTCACCTGTGTGGCTTCGTCTCGATTGTTCTGCAGAGCAGCTTTCATCAAACTGCAACACAGTTCCCTAGGCACCTCCCCAATGGCTCCTTCTGTGCTCGAAGGATGCGAAACTATTCCATCCGAGCAGATTTCAACGAGGGATTTGCACGACGATTTCGATGAACTCTCTGCCCCGTTTAAGTTGAAAGGATACAATGTTCGTCTGTAGTTTCTGAGGGCGCGAACCTGAAATACCGGTAGATCCACTTCCATGAACACGATGTTGCTCGGGGCATTTTGATATCCCCAATGGTAATTATCCCCAGTCTGAAGAATAAGTGAGAATTGCAATCGTTCCATTTAGAAAGTTCATGGGGAGCTCATCCATAGATCTACATTCTACAATTCTACATACATTCATTTCATTTTAGGAAATTCATGCTACCGGTAAATCTGTAGAGAACCAGTAGCACGTTGATCTACCATTGTGTCAATTTCACAATGATTTTGATCAGCTGTATATCCGCATGTAAGGCAAAGAATCTGTAAAGAACAGTACTCACACTGAACCGTAAATACTTGCGTTCTCTCTCCTTGGCAATTTTTTTTGAATATTCCTGGGCCTTCTTGCTCACTTTGTCTGCCATTTTCAGAAAAAGGGACCTTGTCCCTGCGCATGAGCAAAAGTTAAAACTCCCTCCCTTCCCGCGTCTCGGCGAGGGAAGCCAGTTCAAGACAGTGACTGAAGAGTGAAGACACCTACAATAGGTAGCCTAAGTTACGTGGATGCCGAGAGCAAACAGTCAAAAACTTAAAACGAGGGTGGGGTGTTGGGCTCAAAGTAAGAGTTTGTTGACACACTTCGTGTGGTTTCTTTTTCCCACCGGTTCTGAAGAAGAAAAAAAAAGCATGGCTGTTTTTTTTTTGTTTGTTTGTTTGTTTGTTTTTGCCTCACACAACATGGCAAAAGGATTTGTTTCCCCGCTATGTTGCAATGTTATAGTGTGTCCAAACGTGTTCCTGTTTCGGTACGTAAATGATATTTCTTCCCCCAACATCAATTTGCAAAGTGGACTCTTTGCTTTTACGGGAGGTTTGCTACTTTGCACGAGTAAGATTCCACTTTTTGCGGGAAGTTTGACTTTGATTTAGCGGAAGATTAGCTCACACAAGAATATCAAGAAAAAGAGATCATACGTTCAGGGGGGTTGGGTGTGAGGGAGGGGGTTAAGTAGAGTACGGTAAATAGCAGAGTTGAAGAAAGCTGAAGTACGAAATAATGGCCAAGGAGTAATGACCGGGTCTACTGTTGGTCACAGACGTCATTTTCACATTTTCCATAATGCCGTCAACCTAAAAAAAACCCCAACAAATTAGATCTAGGTGGTTTGTGAAAAGAGGAAGAAAATAAAGGGTCAAGTCATTTAAAATTCGCCTCTTTATTTTTTTTTTTTAGAAAATAGAACATAAGCGCCATTTCGGAATTTAAAAGTTATGATCGTCTGAATATTTTGCAGTTGTTGCGAAGCATTTCTGCGCAGGCGCGTCGACGCTCCGCCCGGTACATCCTGATCAAATTTGAAGCTGGCTAACAGCTTAGAATTTGTCATAATGGGAAAAAAGAAGGTAACCACAGATCGTTTGAGGCTCGTTGGTCTTAATCCGCATCAAATTTACCTTGAGGAAGAGGCAAAGGCAAAGTGAGTCTCTGTATTTTCTTTTGTCCATGATTTAAAAGGAGGTACCGGTACGGTGGATTGACACCCCTTTACATGTCGATATGACACCCAGAAATGGTATGTGTCACAACCACGGGGCTGGTCACAACCATCCAGCGGCTGTGCTGTGTCCTAATTAGCTCTGTGCGCTACACCTACCTGAATATCTATGGCTACACCATATACCGGCACCGTAAGTACGATCTACCGGTGTATGGTTTCTTGGAAAAGTAACAAAAAATAATAAAATTTGGAAGCCCTACCGTACGGTACATGATAAAAACGTTCATTTCACATACCCAGTAGCGGATATAGGGAAGAACCGGGGGACCTGCCCCACCCCCACCCCGCCGATACGCTGTAAAAAAAGTATGCTTAAGCCTTTTGCAAAATATTGTGGGGATTTTTTCATTTTCACGGGGTTTTGGGGCTTGCAACCCGACCAGCGCCCCCCTCCCCAGGGTCCAGCTCCCCCCCCTCAGGTCAATCCTGGATCCGCTAC
>CALLVB010000009.1 GCA_938010795.1 Minisyncoccota bacterium | reverse complement strand
GATGATCTGAGAGCGTATCTGATTCTCCTTCAATTGAGTACACCTTAAATTTTTATGCCCCAGATGGATCTGACAGGAAACACAGTTTTTAGCCTGTAGGGCTTCTGTGCGAAGCGACTTCAAAAATCACCATGACGTGTGTCTGTTAGTTTTATCCCAAATATTTAACTCTTTCCCCCCTAAGTCGTTTAAAAACGTAAATGCAGAATATCACTGAAGTCGTTTGAAAACGTTGAGAGGGGTTGGGTACGAGGGGGAGGTTGGGTAGGGTAGGGTACGAGGCGCTAATAATGTTTTTTGACCCGCAGGTCACCCCCGCAATGTTGCGCAATGTTGCGGTGACACTTCTCATAAATAATTCGAACTTTCTCTTAAAGTTTTTTCCTTTTCTTCGTCAGTTATATTTCTTTTATTTCATTTTCGCTTTTCTATCATCTCTTTTTCGCATTCTTTCGTTTCATTCTTCTTCTTTTTATTTTTATATATATGAATTTCGCAATGCTTTTTTTCCCATTGTGCGGTTTTCGCAATTGACCGATTAATTCAGGGTGTGCTTTGCAATATTTTTATTTTGTATTGTCTTGCTCAATAAATTTTACAAGCCAATAAAATAAGGTTCGCTTTTTTTCCTTGCTTCAATTATGGGCATGAGTTTTTTCAGTTCCTCTTTACGCTTGGCAAACCGTTCAGGTGCCTTTGCTTTCCACTGTTCCATCCTCTTTTTTTCCACTACCTCCCTCCAGTAGATATGTAAGTCTGCGAATCGCGGTGACAGTGATGCAAAGTTTCTTCGGGTTTCCGGGTCCATGTGGTCAATAATTTTCAATATGATCTCGTTGGGTAGATCCAGAATCATGGGACATGGCTCCTCTGCGAGGAGCCAGACAACAACAGTCTCCATGCGGTTCTTCAGCAGTCTTCCTCTGAGCAGGTTATACACCCTTTTTGCCTTGTCTGAAAGAATTGACAGGTGAAAGCATGACTTAATTTTTCGAAAAAATACATACGTGGTCAGAATGTTATATTGAAACTTATATAGGTTCAAATTCCTTACATCTGCTCTCCAGCCCGCCGTAAAGTAGACGCGCCTTTCCATCCTTGTTGGTCGGATATTTGCCCCCCAATAGGGTACAACCCATTGACGTGATCTGCATTATGTGATCCTTTATTATGTCCTTGCCTGAAATAAATGAAGTGATACTTTATTTTCATAAAATTAAAATAGACTACCGTTTACTACAGGAAGAAAGTTCCATACCCATTTTCACTTTCTTGCTGGCAAAAAGTCCGCTCACCGGCTCACCGCTTAGAATCTGGAACTGGAATTGGGATGGGAAATTGTTAGACATTGACAATTGAAAAAAATATAGAAAAGATTTAATTTAAAGCATTTTCAGAAAAGAAAAATGATAAAGAAGGTAAAATTTACAAAACCGTGCACAAGTGAAGTAAAGTTCCTTGTTGACTATCATATTTTGATGACGTCTTTACAAAAGAAAAAAATGGCGCCAAAATGTCAATGGCAATTTGGCGTTTCAAACATGGCTCAGCGGGACGTGGAGGACGTGTGGGACGTGTGGGACGTGTGGGACGTGTACCAGTGGGCATTAATATATGGCTGTTCAGTACGGACCGTCGCCTGTGTGACAGAAAAAGCAAGTGAGACACTTTCAGGATCCTGGCCTCGCGTGAGCACTTCACTGTTTTCTTTCGGTTCCTAAAATGTTCATGTTCCCTTACCGTCGCATGGCAGAAAAAAAACACGTGAGACACTTTCGGGATCCTCATCGAGTCAGCACTTTCGATCCTTCTGTATGACGGCGCAAGTAAACGCAAGACCCGGAACACTCTCAGCGCTTCGTCCAGACCTTCTCGGCAGGTCTACATCTACATTTTGAAAATATTTGAAATTCCGAGAAGGTACACAAAGCATTTTCAACCTTTTCTTGATTCTTTATTCTGATAAAAGAAATGCAAAGCAGTAAGTTGCCAGCTAGATGTAGAATTTTTGTCAACACATATCTGAAAAGTGATGGGAAAAATAATTTGAAATAATTATTGAATTGTTCATGTTCTCCTTGTTTCCGTTCAATGAATTTTCTGAAACTACTTTGAATTTTCTGAAAGTGTGTCCATATCTGAAAAGTGATAAGAAAAGTGATGGGAAAAATAATTTGAAATAATTATCGAAGTGTTCATGTTCTCCTTGTTTCCGTTCACTGAATTTTCTGAAACTACTTTGAATTTTCTGAAAGTGTGTCCAAAATATACTGAGGAGCATTAGTTAATAGCAGTACGTTGCCAGCGAGATGTAGTCGCCTTTCCCTAGTTATTTCTCAGATGACTCAAGCGTCGACGCCTTGCATCGTGGATGGCTCTCAATGCATTGTAAAGGTCAGCGCTGGCATCGTCCATGCACCTGTCCAGTAGATCGTCGAAAGTCTCGTGGAAAGGCTCGATTACTTGTTCCTCGCCGGCTTGTTCCTTGCAGGAGTCCAAAAATCGTTTGAACTTTTTGTTGCTGATCACGCCCGTTTTCGCAGCGACATCCACCGCCTCATTGATAGCCTTGCGCACCTCTTTTGAAATTGCGCTCACAACGCTAGACATATCTTGGCTAACAAGCTGGTTGCTAGTTCCGGGTTTGGAGTCTTCAGGATCTGCCCCTCCGCCGCCGCCGTGCTGCCCTCCATT
>CALLVB010000008.1 GCA_938010795.1 Minisyncoccota bacterium | reverse complement strand
GCTCAACACAGGTAATGTGCTCGGTATGAACTCAGACGAAGCTGGAATTGCCCATCGTCGCGTAGTCGAGATGGAACAAATGAATCAAGTCATGCGCTTTCATCGCTGGGAAAGTGGTCGTGGTAAGCAAAAAGGTCGTTACCTTCATGTTGCTCGTCGCGTCACAGCTGGTGCAAAGAAAACTCTCGAAGCAATCGGCAGCGGCACCTTGCGGGTCCGTCAAAAAGGATACGCATAGCCCTTAAGGCTACTTCTAAACCCGAAAAGGTCACAGAAGTGGCCTTTTCTTTATGTAAACAATATAAAAAGTCCGAACCAGTGTGGTGGAGATGAGGGTTTGTTTGGTGTAAGAAAAAAGCCCGCACAGAGTGCGAAGCTTAAATTTAATTTACAAAATCTGAGATTATCTTTCTCATCTGCCTGACTGTCTCGTAACCCATATTAAAGTTGGCTTTCAAGACATCGCCACCATTGGAACGATTGGAGCCAAGATTTTCTAAAGGTTCAATTACTAACACAAGTCCAGACTTTTCAAGATGTTTGAGTCTACGTAATTGCTTCCAGCGAACCATCTTACGCATCCCAGCTTTCCATATGAGTCCAGCAGGAAGTCTATCTTTCTTAAGGAGTTGGAGCATATTGCCCAACATGCCTGTAAGCAAGACACACCTAATTCCTGTCCATAAACCAGTTCTTTTGCTCGAAAGTAAGACCAAGGACTTACTTTCGTAATTCACAACTGGCAACGGGAATTCAATTGCACCATCAAGCAGTTCATGGCCACCAACATTGAATGACCTGTTTGAAAGAACAGGCGCTGACTTTGCCGCAGCAAGAAGATTATACAAGTCATCATCCTCACTAATCACATGTCTTTTAGAGTGTAGAGGAAGACTCTCAGCACCCTTTTCATTGCAAATGAAGACTGTGGCTCGTTCACGCACACAGTATGTCGGAAATGCCCAACCCTGCTTAACGTCTCTGATTAAAGATTCATTAAACGGTGCGTCTCTCCTAAAAAGAGTACTCGTAAGATATTCGATGTTCATAATGGGAGCTTTCCCAAAAATTCTATTTAGACTTGTATCAACGAACTGTTTGTCCGCAAGCAGCTCGAGACAAACCTTTTGTGTGATTTGTTCATACTTATCTTTCTCATCACCATGTGATGCATGGGAAAGACTATAGAAGAGTGTTGCCGTTGAGCCTGATGTGGCAAGAACATATTTAGGGTCTTCAAGAGAAAAGTTAGGCACTTCTCTCTCAAGTGCTAATGACATTCCAGTTGTAACTACAGCTTTTGTGCCACCTCCTTCGTAAAGAAGATAATCTACTTTTTTCATTGTTTTCTCCATATTTATCTATCTGTAATTATAAAATAAAATATAAATAAATCAATCTTTATATAAAATTGTTTCGAGCACTCCCCTTCCAGACATTCTAAAATCCTTGATAACAAGGACTTAGAAAAACGCTGACTGTGTGGGACGATTTCAGGACTTGTTTTGAGTTTTAAATAAAAAAGTTGCGCCTTAAGCGCAACTTTATACTATCTTTTCGTGTATCGTTTTGTTTTCTGGTCCAGTAAAGAAATAGATTCTAAACAAAGAGCAAAACTAATTACAAACACACCGGTCATTAGGAGAGCTCCATGGATAAACTCCTTAGTACTCTTTAAAATCTCAGATTCTGGATAAATAAACAAAAGAACAGCAATAATAAGACTAGCTAGCACTTCTATTCCTATAAAGCCAAAGTGAAGCCAGGAAGAAGGCGGAAATTTAATGCGTTTAGGCTTAGGTTTAGATATCTTTTCTTTGGTTTTAATCAAATAAAGCACACTATGAACTCGCTGTGGCCATAGGCATAGCACAAAAACCTTTTTCTGTCTTTTTCAGTGCGGTACCCATACAAGTAACTTCGTCTACAGCACCAAAATTCAAAACTTCAAGATGAGAAATAATGAATAAGTCAGCACCTAATTCTTTTGCAGCTTGTTCTGCTTGCGCAATTGCCTCGCGCCTTGCATCGGCAGATGTTTGTGAAATGGCAGACATCTCACCTTTTTTAAATAGTGAGCGAATTGACCTACCGAATCCCTGTGTACCCATACTCCGTGCTGATACACCTACAACCATACCTACGGGTATGTATCCTGATGCAAGCGTGGCGTATAACTCTGGTCCTGACATCATCCCGCTTGGGACTACATGTGAAATAGCTTTACTCATGAAATTATCCTTTCTTTTTAACAAAGTTTAGCTAGATAAATCATACTTTATTTTTTTAATATGTCAAATATTTATTAACCAGATTAACAAAAACCATTAAGAGAATCTATGACTGCTGGACAGGGACTCGAACCCCGATTGACGGTACCAGAAACCGTAGTCCTACCATTAGACGATCCAGCAATGTATTTTATACAGTTATATTCTGTTTGCTTATCTCACAAACTTTCCTGGTACGTACCAGTCTGTAAGACTTGGTAGTCCTACCATTAGACGATCCAGCAATGCCTGAAATTATATCAAATTCATATTGATAAATATGCTTGGCTAGTGTATTCTTGCAGGCACTATGTCACAAGGTGGAAGAGTAATAAATTTCTCGGATGTAACGTACGAGCATAATCCTAAAACAAAAATCCTCGAAGAGGCTAATTTCTCTGTACGTCGTGGAGCAAAGATGACACTTATGGGACAAAATGGTGCTGGTAAATCAACTATCTTTAAGCTCATTACCGGTGAATTAAAGCCAGAAGACGGATCTATCAATATTACTCAAGGTGTGACCATGGCTATCTCAAGACAGGTTATCCCCCAGGAAGAACTATCTCTTACTATGCGAGAATTTTTTGAGAAAGTGTTTACAGAAAAGGTATACAACATTGATCCAAAAATTGATGAAATCCTCAAGGTAGTTAATCTAGGAACTAATGATAAAGAAATCGCAAAAGAACTTAAAGAGCGAAAAATGAGTGCCTTCTCTGGTGGACAACAAGCACGATTACTTCTCGCCTCTGCGCTGATTCAAAACCCTGATGTATTACTTCTTGATGAACCAACAAACAACTTGGATCATGCTGGAATTGAACACCTCACTTCATTCCTCAAGGACTACAAAAAAACTGTTCTGGTTATTTCCCATGATGCAGATTTTTTAAATGCATTCACCCACGGAGTCCTCTATTTGAATGTACAAACACGAACTGTTGAGCAATATGACGGTAACTACACAACTGTAGTGAAAGAAATTTCTGCACGTGTTGCAAAAGAAATGAGAAAGAACGCACAGTTAGAAAAAGAGATCCAAGCAAACAAAGACAAGGCTAATCAGTTTGCAAATAAAGGAGGGCGATTACGAGCTGTCGCAAAAAAAATGCGTGAGAAAGTTGAAGACTACGAAGAAAATAAAGTTGATGTTCGTAAAGAAGATAAAACTATTCGTAAATTTACCATCCCTGTTCAAACAGAGATTCCCTTAGAGATCCTTAAGCTCACCTCATACAAAGTAATTATCGACCATAAACCAAGAGATGTTGCTTGTGAACTCACTTACAAACGTGGAGAACACATTCAAATTGTAGGGCAAAATGGTATTGGTAAGACTACTCTTTTAGAATCACTTGCTTCAGGAAACGCAGATGGTGAAGAAATCGCAAAAGATGTAGTGGTTGGATACTATAGGCAGGATTTTTCTAACCTGGACTTTAATCAATCAGTAATTGAATGTCTACAAGAAGCAGCTCAAAAGAAGTCTTATGAGGAAATACGAGCAATTGCAGCAGGATTCTTATTGACCGGTGATGTTGTTGGATCAAAGATTGGAGTACTGTCTGAAGGACAAAAAGGACTTGTCGCATTTGCCAGGTTGGTACTACTTGAGCCAGGATTATTAATTCTTGATGAACCAACTAACCATATTAACTTTAGGCACCTCCCTGTTATTGCAAAAGCGCTGGATCAATACGAAGGAACTATGTTGCTCGTATCTCACGTTCCAGAGTTTGTACAAAAAATTAGGATAGATGAAACCCTAGATCTATCTAAGAAAAGAAAATAATCAGCACAGCTGATTATTTTGTTATACTTTTTCAATGAATAGCAAAAAACTAAGTTTGTATATATTACTGGGAGGTGGAAGCATATTAGGTGCCTTTATTGCAAAACTATTTGGTGGACCTCCCTTTGGAGGTCTCTCTATTTTACTTTCTGCCACAGGAAGCCTTCTTGGTATCTATGTGTGGTATAAATTAGGACATCTCTAATACAAGCCTATCTGCTGGTATTATTTTTCTGAGATAGAATTTGCTTTGTCTCTATTTTATATTCCTCAACACTCGGTTGATCAAATGCATTTACATTCAAAAGCTGAGCGAGATACATCATTTCAATCATCCTAAACTGCAAGTATTCTCCTAGAGAATATTCTGAAACATGTTCAAATGTGATATCTATAAAAGGAATGTTTTGTTTTTCCATAGCTTTTTGAGTCCCCTGTAGGATTGCATGAATAAGTGTATCGTTTGAAACTCCATCTACATCTACAATCAACCCATCCATTAATCGCTCATGAGGAACAACTGTTTTTGTGTCTACATGAGCGTGTACAAAATTATGAAAAATTGTTTTTGGTCCTCCCAAATATAACTGAGCCATTGAATGTAGATCGGTAGAGCCTACAGATACCATAGGAACTACTCCTTCTCTCACTTCTTCTCCATCCAAATTAAATTCTTTTGCCACACTCTCACCCATTAATTGTCTATACCATCTACCAATTGATTCTAGTTCTGGTTTGAAAACAAAGGTATTATGAATAGAGTATGTATCTTTATGTAATGCTTGGGTTATAACAGCACTCACCAATGCTGGACTATCCTCAAGACGGAGACATGTGGCTCTCATACTTTGCGCACCAGAACATAATGCTCCTATGTCAAATCCCGCAGCCCCTAAAGGAAACAACCCTACAGCTGTAAATACAGAGTATCTACCACCAACCTTTTCCGGTAAAGAAAGTTTATGTATTCCAAGCTCCTCCGCTTTATTCCAGAGCGCGGAATGCTCATTTGTTGTTACCACAATTCTCTCAGAAACCCCTTCTCCAAGCTTTTTAGTAAACATGTCATAAAGGGCTTCAATATTGAATATTGTTTCTGCAGTACCACCAGACTTACTGATAACGTTGATAAGAATTTCATCAAGCCCATGTACCGACTCTGTACAGATATCACTGAGAATCTCAAAAAGCTTCTCTCCTATCGTATCAACAAAAATAATATTAGGGATCCGATTTCTATAACCATCATTTAATCCAACTAATGCATCGTAAATAGCTTTTGTTCCAAGATTAGATCCACCAATACCAACA
>CALLVB010000007.1 GCA_938010795.1 Minisyncoccota bacterium | reverse complement strand
GACTAAGATATTAAAAAGATCACCGGTGAGTGATCTTTTTAATGTATAATAATCCCATTAATAAACAGAGGGTAGTAATTACGGTATATATGAAAGAATCATTAGATATAACAAAGGTGCTTAAAGATGCAGGTAAGGTGCTTCAGACTGAATGGAAAACGCTATTGCCATTAGTATTTTTTGCATGGTTATTTAGTGTTGTTGCTTCGTTTGGTGTTGGAGCGGAAGGTCCATTTGGTGTACATATTGGCCCAGAGTTTTTATACCCGCTATATAACGTATTTGGCTTCCTTGCGTACGCACTACTCTCACTCGTTATATCTATTGGTCTTATGGTTGTGTTTCTTAAGAAAGCACAGGGTGAAAAGTTAGACCGATGTGACATGTTAGATGGTTTTACATTTAAGAAACTCTTCTCATTTATAGGAGCGTATATCATCTACTCATTATTGGTACTTATTGGGTTAGTACTACTTATAATCCCAGGTGTATTTATTGCTGTTGCACTAATACCTCTTTTTTACGTCATTATTGATAAAAATGTTGGACCATTCACTGCCGTTAGGGAAACATATGAATTAACAAAAGGACATTGGTGGCATGTGTTGGGACTAACCATCACTACAGGAATCATTACGTTTACCGTGATGTTTGCATTGTTGATTCTTATTGTTCTTCTCACATGGCTTGTATCAGGAGCTGGATCTTTTGCTGCAGGTGTATTATTAGCACTGATAGTGCCAGCAACTCTATTTGTTATTCTATTGACCCAAGCGTACATAGGTCTCACTCATGCAGTTATGTACAAAGAACTGCGGGATCATAAAAAATAGAAGATCTAACTAATTATTTCAAACACGGCAGTAAAGTCGTGTTTTTTGATGCCAAGTTTTTAACATGTTGATAAGGTAGGTGAGAGTGCTCTACAAGTACGTGTCACAAATATTTTTGATTTCTAAAAAATTCATTGTGTACCTGTGAATAACCTGTGGAAACCTCAAGATCCCATTTGACGCCTAGTTTTCAACACTTTTGGGTGGTTAGGTGTGTGTAAAACTGTGGAAAAGTGGATAAAAGTGGCATGAAGTGGTTTGAAAGTGGGAGATAGTGGTATATACTCCGAAATGTAGCGCACTCAATCTTGGATTCACCTCTAGGTTCATACCATTTCCTAGAGAACGACAGCCTCATACTATTGATACTACAAACTACTACTACAACTACGTTTGAATCCAAGATTGAGTGCGCTATAAAATTCAGGTCTTGTACTTTGGATTAACGGGAAGAACACCAACACACACTTAAAAACTACCCGAGTCCAAAGTACAAGACCTGAGCAATAACAATGCATATGTTAATAGGAGAATACCGACACAGTATAGATACAAAAAACAGAGTTTCGCTTCCAGCGAAATTCCGTAAAGAGATGGGTAAAAAAGTGTACATTACACGTGGACTTGATAACTGTCTTTCTGTTTATACAGAGAAATCATGGAAAGTGATTTTAGCTAAGTTGGAAGGCCTCTCTATTTCAAAAGCATCAGAAAGAGGATTCAATAGATTTATGCTTTCAGGAGCAACGGAAGTAGACGTTGATGGAAGTGGACGAATACTTGTACCAGAATATCTAAAAGCCTTTGCGAATGTAGAAAAAAAAGTTGTATGGACTGGAGCAGGTGACCGAGCCGAGATGTGGGCCGAAGGAGTATGGGACTCATATCTCTCTGGAAAACAAGAAGATCCAGAAGCAATGGCTGAAAATCTAGAAGGAATCATCTAATGGGTACATATATGAAAACCGTACATGTACCAGTTCTTTTACAAGAAATTATAGATAACGCGAATCTTATATCTGGAGGAACAGTATTTGATGGAACACTTGGGGGAGGAGGATATAGCGAAGTATTCTCAGAGATTGTTGGAGAAGGTGGATTGGTTGTTGCAACTGACCTCGACCGGGATGCTATTAGTAGAGCATCTGACAGAACATACGTTTCAAAAACATTATTTGTTAACTCATCGTATAGTTCAATTGACGCAATTGCACAAGAGCACAGTTTAGAGTTTGATCTTGCTGTTCTTGATCTTGGTCTTTCATCAGATCAGCTTGATCAATCAAAGAGGGGATTTTCATTTAAAGATGAGAGTGAACCACTTGATATGAACTTTAGTATGTCAGAAGAAAGAACAACAGCTCAAGACATCTTAATGAATTGGTCAGAGGAATCTATCGCAGACGTATTATTTGGATTCGGGGGAGAGAAGTACTCTCGAAGAATTGCAAAGAACGTTGTTGAAGATAGAGAAACCGAAACAATTGATACGGTGGGTAAGCTCGTTGCAATCATCAAACGTTCAGTTCCATCACCATATAGACACGGAAAGATTCATCCAGCAACCAAAACGTTTCAAGCACTCAGAATCGCAGCTAACTCAGAATGGAAACATATTCAAGACTTTTTGGAGCGTGCTCCAGGAGTTATGAAAGATGGAGGAATTATTGCCATTGTTTCATTTCATAGTGGAGAAGATCGAGTTATCAAACATACATTTCGTAAATGGCATGAAGACGGAGTGGGAACACTTATTACAAAACGTGCCATTCGACCGACAGAAGAAGAGGTAATGCAAAACCCACGGAGTCGGTCAGCATTGCTCAGGGTTATACAAATTATTAAACAATCATAAATAGTAGATTATGGGATACATACAACAACTAGTTCGAACACAAAATGAAAAACAGGTGAGTTACATTATGCTTGCGTTAGGTTTTGCAGTCGTCGCACTATTTGTTGTATATATCTCACTTATGTATCAAGTAACACATGTTGCATACGCAATTTCTAAACAAGAGAAAGAGGCAGCTGTGTATCTTGATCGTGTGGCGCTACTAGAGAATTCATACCACAACAAAAAAAGGATGGTGACAAAAGAGGATGCATATGGAGCTGGGTTTGCTAAAATAGGTACAGCGAAGTATGTCTCTGTAAATACAGAAACATACTCTCTAGCACGATAATCCAAATCTATGTCGCGGAAGAAATCCAGCAGAACAAAAAAGAAAAAAAGGAAACAAGGGGTACTCAAGCGGAGTATCTCTTTTGTTGTTATGTATCTCACTGCTGTTAAGACATTTTTTCAAAAGAGAAAAATCATTTCTCAAGCAAATGTAATTAACCTTATCTTTATTTTGGTTGCATGTGCCTTTATTTACAGACTGTATGATTTACAGGTAGTACGAGGAGCAGAATATAGAGAACGTATCGATGCTCAATACACCAAAGAAGAACGAGGGAAAAGTATTAGTCGTGGAGATATATTTTTTACTACCAATTGGAAATTATCTCTTTACTTCCATATTAGTTGTATATTGACCGCGCAAGTTAGCTTTCCAAACAAGTCTAGTTTTGTTTGATGCCTAATAAGTTAGTAAGTTGTTGGTGCTACTCTG
>CALLVB010000006.1 GCA_938010795.1 Minisyncoccota bacterium | reverse complement strand
CTTATGGGTCTGATGCAGAAGCAGATGAATTTTTAGAATTGTTAAAACTAAGGTAGAATACCAGCACAAATAACGAACTTGTTATGAGCAAAGCAAAACTTTACGCACAAACATTATTGCATGCACAAACGCAGAAGACAGAATCAGAAATGAATCAGTTTTTTGATAATTTTATTGCGGCACTAAAACATAAAAAGGAGCACAAGTTACTCCCATCAATTGTTCGGGAATTTAAAGCACTCCAAGAACGCTCACTGCAAGGGCAGGAAACAACACTTGTTGTAAGAGACGCACAAGATGCACAAAAGTACACACAAGTACTTGCTGGTCACTCAGATACATTTAATACAGAGAACTTGATTGTTGTTGAGGATGCATCGATTGTGGGAGGATTTATAGCAAAAAACTCTCATGCAATGCTTGATAAATCATATAAAAGGGGATTAATAGATATGTACAAAAGGTTGGTTGCATAATGTCATAAAACACGCCGGCGCAAGCCGGCGTGTTTTTATTTAGTAAAGAGGGAAAAATTTGCTACAATACCAACCATAATTTTGCCAACTAAATTACAAATTTTATATGTCGAACGCGTTAATAGAAAAACTACAAAAAGAGCTTGAGAACTTTCAAGTAAGCTCTGATGTAGAACAGATCGGTACAGTACTTGAGACTGCTGATGGAGTAGTAAATATCGAAGGACTTTCAGGAGTTCAAATGACAGAAATGGTTCTGTTTAATTCTGGTGATTCAAAGTCAGTAGAAGAATCATTAGAAGGAGGGAGCAAGACATTTGGTCTTGTACTAAATATTGAAGAGGACTCAGTAAAGGCTGTGGTTCTTGGAAATCCTAACTCAATTAAAGAAGGAGATTCAGTGGTTAAGACAGGAAAGATTCTTTCTGTATCTGTTTCTGATGAAATTCTTGGACGAGTAGTGGACTCACTAGCTAATCCAATTGATGGAGCTGGAGAGATTAAAGGTGATAGAGACATGCTTGTAGAACGAGAAGCATTTGGTGTTATCGACAGAGCACCAGTGAATACTCCGCTTCAAACAGGAATTAAAGCCATTGATTCAATGGTGCCTATCGGACGAGGACAACGAGAACTTATTATTGGTGATCGAGGTACTGGTAAAACAACTATTGCAATCGACACTATCATTAACCAAAAGAACGAGCCGGCAGAAACTCGTCCTGTTTGTGTATATGTAGCAATTGGGCAAAAAGAATCTAAAACAGCAAAGATTGTAGAAGAACTGAAAAAACAAGGAGCAATGGAATATACTGTTGTGGTTTCAGCAGCAGCTTCAAAACCAGCGGCTGAACTATTTTTGGCACCATTCTCAGGAGTGGCAATCGCAGAGTACTTTATGGATAAAGGTCGAGACGTTCTTATTATTTATGATGATCTTTCAAAACAGGCTGTTGCATACAGGCAAATGTCATTACTACTACGGAGACCACCTGGACGAGAAGCATACCCGGGAGACGTATTTTATTTACACTCACGACTTCTTGAGCGAGCAGCAAAAGTTTCAGAGAAACACGGAGGAGGTTCAATTACCGCACTACCAATTATTGAGACACAAGAAGGAGATGTATCTGCATATATTCCAACAAACGTAATTTCTATTACTGATGGACAGATTTTCTTGGACTCAAACCTATTTAACAAAGGACTGAGACCAGCGATCGACGTGGGGCTTTCAGTGTCACGTGTGGGATCAGCAGCTCAGACCAAAGCAATGAAGAAAGTATCAGGCCCTATTAAACTTTCTCTGGCACAATTCCGAGAACTAGAAGCATTCATGCAATTCTCATCAGACCTAGATGAAGGGACAAAAGAAAAAATCGAATCTTCTCTACGTGTGGTTGAAATGCTGAAGCAAAAAAATAATTCACCACTACCATTTGAGAAACAAGTAGTATCTCTATTCTTCATTACAAATAACTACGGACGAGATTTCCCAGTAGAAGACATGATTACTATCGAGTCAGAGCTCTTCGAGAAGATGGAAAATGAGGCTCCTGAAATTATGGATGAAATTAGAACATCTAAGAAACTTGAAGACGAAACAAAAGAGAAGTTAACAAACTTCATTGAAACATTTGTTAAAAATCGTAAATAATAACCACACATGGCATTACGAGATATTAAAAACAAAATCACTTCTGTAAAAAAGACAGCCAAGGTTACTAAAGCCATGGAGTCTGTTTCTGCGGTTAAAATGCGTAAAGCTCAAGAGGTGGCACTAAAGGCTCGAGAATACGCGTTTTTCGCGTTCTGGGCGCTTAGAAGACTTGCACACGCAACATCTAAAGACATCTCTGAATACTTTGCAGATACCAAGGGAAATAAAGTTGGTTTAGTAATCGTATCTTCTGATAAAGGCCTTGCAGGAGCTCTCAATACAAATTTATTCAAGGCATTCGAAGAGTTTATTGAAGAGTATGGATTAGATACAAATTCAGTAGGGTTAATTACAGTTGGTAAAAAAGCATACGAATATACACAACGTCGAGGGTATGAAAACTTACATCATATCGCGCAGTTAGGGGAGGCAGATGAACTGGGTGAATTTGAGGAGATCTCAAAACAAGTCACTGACCTATTCTTTAATGGAGACTACAATTCTTTCTACGTACTTCACACTAAGTTTGTGACTACTACCGAACAAAAACCACTTGCACGAAAAGTGTTACCAATTACCACAGAGGGACTCAAAGGGTTCATCGAAGAGATTATTCCCAAGAAGGGAAGGTATGCAGATAAGGCGGGTGAGTATGACTTTGATAAAGATATGCCAACTGATTACAAGTTTGAACCAAACGCACAAACAGTACTTGAAAATATTGTTCCATATCTGGTTACCACATCACTGTATTACGCACTACTCGAGTCTAAGGCGTCAGAACATTCAGCACGTATGGTTGCGATGAAAAATGCAACAGACAAGGCAGGGGAGGTAGCCAAAGATCTCAAACGACAATTTAATAAACAGAGGCAAGCTGCCATTACTAGTGAAATTTCAGAGATCACCTCAGGGATGGAGACTACAAAGTAGGAAAGATAAAACGACGCAGTGCGTCGTTTTATCTTTACTTTATCCTGTCTTGCGGACCCTTAAACTTGACGATATTGTTTATGTATATTATTATATATTTGATTCATCTTATCAAATAGAGGAGAAGAAATGAATTTTTATCGAAAAAGAAAAACTGAAAAGACTTCACAAGTGGTCATTCAGGAGGAAGATACTTGGCAGTTAGGAAATAAGCGAGCGAACATATCTTTCTCAGGAACATTTAGGCCATTTAATGTCTTTAACGGCCTTCAACATCTCCTGAATACAAAATATGACCTTTGTCCGGAAGCACAAAGAGTGTTAAGCATGGAAGCTCTTTATGACATTATGGTAAAACATGATGGTGTCGAAATGAACTTTGACTACCTGGGGGCGGTTATGTCCACAAGATTGGGGAAATGGGGTGTGAGTATTCCAGAACTCCCAGTTCAGGAAGTACATGCTGAGTTACTAATTGCTTTCATCCTCTTGTTTCCAAGAGAGATGTTTAGTGGGTCGCATGCAATTGTTCATTGTTCTTATCAGATAGGTGGTGAACCACAACTGTTCGTTTACACACCAGCTAATGGCAAGGAGAAAGGAATGCTAAGGTTTATGCCTATTATGTCACATATGCCAACAAGCATGCCTGTCGGCGGATTTGTTCCAGTCGATGAGTCTTTTCCCATCCAGATATGGAAATGTACACCCCAAGGGATCTAACTAGTTCACTTGGAGTTGAACAAACTAAGAGATCCCTTTGGAGGGGTCTCTATTTTTTAAGACAACTAATTATTGGGATATATAGAGGTATCCACAAGTTACACACATATACACCTGAGGGTACCTTCTCAGAGCCAAAAGACTCGCTATACTAATACTATCTTCATTCATTTATAGGTTTCGGAGAATCTTCGGACTCTCCGTTATCTATGAATGAAGATGCTGAAAAACCTCATCGCAAGATGGGATTTTTCATTGCAAAAAAAATATAGTTTGCAATACTCAGTACATGAAAACAAAAGTGATCATCCTGTATGGACCAATGGCTGTTGGTAAACTAACAATTGGAAAAAAGTTGTCTGATGAGACAGGGGTGAAGCTTGCGCACAATCACCTAATAAATGATATGGTTTTTAGTCTTTTTGAGAGAGGTACACAAAAAGGCTCCAGAGTCCTTGAAGAAACGCGATACTCCTTTTACACGCACGCTGTTGATTCTGAAATTAGCTTTATTATGACTCATGCTTATTCGCATAACTATGTATCACCAACTGGACAAACAGACCCAGAATATCTGCAGCAATTAGAGTCACGTTTCAGAGAAGTTGGTGCAGAAACCTTTTTTATCCACCTTAAAGCCTCTAATGAAAAGTTACTGCAACGTGTAGTGATGCCTTCACGAAAAAAATATAAAAAACTGGTAGACATAGAGATCATGAAAGAGTACTTGAGTACAAAAGATTTTAATACATCAGCAGAGGTGGCTAATCAGTTGATTATCGATACATCAGACTTAGATATTGAACAAATAGTTTTGAAGATCAGAACATTTACAGGGTTATAACGTATAATCATGTCATGAAAAACAAAACTATTATTTTTGACTTTGATGGGACCATTGGAGACACACTTGCTATGGGCGTAAAGATTTATAATGAAATTGCACCACGTTATAGATGTAAACCAGTCGAACTAGCTGATATTCCACTACTTCAGACAAAACGGCCTCGAGAGTTAATGGCTGAGTATGGCATTACACATCTTACTATTCCATTTTTACTATTCACTATTAGAAAAGAACTAGGTAAGCAAGTATCAAGTATTGAGCCATTTACTGACATGGTCGAAGTTTTAAGGATATTACATGAGTCAGGTGCGACAGTGGGTATCTTAACTTCGAATTCAAAAAGAAACGTTGAAGAATTTTTAAAACTAAACGGAATACAACATCTATTTGCTTTTGTGTATTCAGGTAAACATGTTTTTGGAAAAGAGAAAACAATGAAACAAGTTATAAAGAGGGAGGGAATAGATATAAACTCTGTTGTCTATGTTGGAGATGAGACACGAGACATTGTCGCATCCAAGAAGGCTGGGATACCAATTGTGTCTGTAACCTGGGGATTCAATGCAAAAGAAATATTAAAAACTCTTGAACCCGATCATTTGGTAGACACACCACAAGAGTTATTAGATAATTTGATGAAATAATATAACCGACAAGAAAACGCCCGGAGGCGTTTTCTTGCTTTGCGCACTACTGTGGAGTTAATTGGAACTGAAATGAATTAACCCAAACAAAAACAGCCCCGAAAGACTGAATTGCCTTTAAGGGTTGTTAATTATTATTCTTGATCGAAAAGAGCTGCTTTCTGAGCCTCTGACAGTTTACCGAGTGCCTCTTCACGGATCTTTTCTCTTGCTTCTTTTGTGTCTGTAATATGAACAGGCGCTGCCGGAAGAATAAGGAAAGATCTCTCACCCTCATTTTTTGAAAGATCAACGGCAAGACGAGGCTCTACTTTTCCGGGATGCCCCATTACGCCAACACTGTTAGCCCCAATTTTCGCGTCACTTTCTGTAAGATGATAAGACTTATCAATATTATTACCTTTGCCGCTATTGGGATCAGTATTCCCTACCGCTGCATAGATCGTCGTCAATGTTCCGCTGAGGGTCTCACCGAGACTGTAAGCTCCAAAGCCTACTACTTTTACTTTAGACATGATAATGCTCCTATAAATGCTAAACTTGTCTGATTCAATTATTCATTATTTTATATAAATGTCAAACTTTGACAAAAGAAAAACACGGAATATCCGTGTAAATCTTGTTCGCGCGGTCGAAGGGACTCGAACCCTCAGCCTCTCGCGTGACAGGCGAGTGCTCTAACCAGTTGAGCTACGACCGCATGGTTCGTAACTAATTGTTTAATGTCAGTAGTTTAGTGTGTTTACGCACATACATCATTGAATTGATGCGAAAAGTATAACGTTTTTATATATAAATGCAATATGCAAAATATGATTACTTTCTTGTGTCGAGGGAGAGACTTGAACTCTCGACCTCTGCGTTATGAGTGCAGCGCTCTAACCAACTGAGCTACCCCGACATGATTGAAATAATTTCAATGGAGGAAGAATATCATATTAGCACTTGGCTTTCAATTATTATTTGTAAAATAGATCTTCTTTGTTATACTGGCTCACATCCAAATCTGATTTGGGAAGTATATATCGCGGAGTAGAGAGTTGGTATCTCGCAAGGCACTATAAGACTCATGACCTCCTAGAGGCCATAAAAAAGTAATCAGATGAAGTTTGGAAAATATATATCGCGGAGTAGAGAAATGGTATCTCGGGAGGCTCATAACCTCCAGAAGTTGGTTCGATTCCAACCTCCGCAACAAATATGAGAATGGCCTTTGGGCCTTTTCTCATATTTGTTGAGGAGAGAATATAAATTTATTTATATTTGTGTTGGAATCGAAAGACGGAGCCATGTCTGAGCGTAGCGATGACAGGCGAGTCCGGGCAGGAGGTTCTTAGTGAGCGTAGCGAACTTAGAAACCTGACGCCCCAACCTCCGCAACAAATTAAAGAAAAACACGGATTATTCCGTGTTTTTCTTATACGTATTTTCTTATGGTCTT
>CALLVB010000005.1 GCA_938010795.1 Minisyncoccota bacterium | reverse complement strand
ATTATCGATGCTTTCCCAGGTTCACAACAAAAGCAAATTCGCTCACAACTTTCAAACGCACTGACAGGTATTTTCTCTCAACGGCTAATCCCATCGATTTCTGGAGGGCGAGTGCCTGCATATGAGTTACTCATTAATACTAACGCTGTGCAAAATCTAATTAGAGAAGGTCGAATCCATGAAATTGATTCAGTGATCGAAACTAGTTCTGGGGACGGAATGATTTCTATGAACAGGTCACTTGCAGAGTTAGTAAGGACTGGTGATATTTCTGTTGAAGACGCTTACAAGTATTCACCACGTTCAGCTAACTTAGAGCGAATGCTTTAATCTTTATATGAAGAAAGATATTATTGTTGTTAAAAAAGATGGTACTAAAGAAGTATTCAATCCCAAAAAGCTAGTGGAGTCTCTGGAGCGTTCAGGAGCACACGATAAAGTAATTGCACATATTGTAGATCATATTACTAAGGAAATTTATGATGGAGCAACTACTGATTTTATTTATAGTCATGCGTATGAGCTTCTTCAAAAAGAAGAAACTAATGGAAGTGCTCGTTTTAGATATTCACTACGCAGAGCGGTTTCAGAGCTTGGTCCGTCTGGTTTTCCGTTTGAAAAATACGTGTCACAGGTATTCGCTGCACACGGCTATAATTCAAAGACAGGAATTAAAATTAAAGGGAAGTGTGTAACACACGAAGTAGATGTTGTTGCTGAAAATGGTGACGAGATTGTTACTGCTGAGCTCAAGTTTCACAACAAGCTAGCAATTAAAACTGACCTTAAGGTGTCTTTATATGTTAATTCACGGTTTCGAGATATTATGGATACTGATTTTTACGGTGAGAAAAAACCACGACCATTTCTTATTACTAATACTAAGTTTTCTTCTAATGCAATTAAGTATGCGGAGTGTGAAGGTACATTAGAATTAATGGGATGGGATTACCCGAGGAGGGGTAAGCCAAACTTGCATGAGTTTATCCAACAATCAAAAATACATCCAATTACAGCACTCACTACGTTCTCTAAGAAAGAGCATCAGATGCTTATCGAAGGTGGATTTATTACTTGTAGAGACATTAAACGTAATGGAGGAGAAGATGTACACAAACTTACACTTATTCCTGGCAAAACCATAGAAGAAGCGTTTTTAGAAATAGATAATATCTGTTTAAAATAAAAAATTTGGTATAATACCAATCAATAAAACATATATGGATTTCAAACAATTTACAACAGAGCTAGATGCAATTGCAGAATGGCTTAAGAAAGAATATCAATCAATCAGAACAGGTATGGCATCTCCTGCTGTTCTTGATGGTGTCAGAGTTGATGCGTATGGCACACAGACCCCTGTTAATCAGGTTGCTTCAATTTCAATTGAAGGAGCAAAATCACTACTTATTAGTCCGTATGATAAGAGTCTCATGAAACATATCGAGAAAGCAATCATAGATGCTAATTTAGGAGTGTCAGTCGTAGGCTCTGATGCTGGCGTGCGAGTATCATTTCCAGACCTCACAGCTGAACGTCGAGAAATGCTTGGTAAACTAGCAAAACAAAAACTAGAAGACGCACGAGTGTCTGTTCGCCAAGAGAGAGATAAGGTATGGAATGAGATTCAGTCCAAGGAAAAAGAAGGTGACCTTACAGAGGATGACAGGTATTCATTCAAAGCAGAGATGGAAGAAAAGGTAAAAGAGTTCACTACGGGACTTGAAGAAATTTTCAAAAATAAACAAGAAGAGATCCAAAACTAATTATAAAAAAAGAGACTAAGGAGTCTCTTTTTTTATATGTGCGTTACTGCTCTTGCGTGATTGAGTTTTTTTGATACAATACCCGGCATTACTTTATGAGCACAGAAAAAACAAGTGGTAATAACCAAAATAAGCCTGAACCAGTAATGGCACAGGTAACAGAAGCACTTCCAAATACAATGTTTCGAATAGAATACGAAGATGGAGAAGAAGGACTTGCATATCTTGCAGGTAAAATGAAACTCCACAGAATTCGTGTACTAGTAGGAGATATGGTTGAAGTAGTTAAAGACCCCTATGGAGGTAAAGGACGGATTCAACGAAGGAAGTAAGGAATAACAAGAATAATAAACAAGTATGAAAGTAAAAGCTTCAGTAAAGAAAATATGTGTAAATTGTAAACAAGTTAAACGACGTGGACGACTTGTGGTAATTTGTGCTGCAAACCCACGACATAAACAACGACAAGGATAATACAAATAACTATGCGAATCTCTGGAATTACACTACCTGATGAAAAAAGAATTGAAATTGCACTTACTGCAGTTTACGGAATTGGACGAACACGTGCTCATACTATTTTAGATGAAGCAGGTGTTGATCACGGAATTAAATCAAAGGATCTTACCGAAGACCAAGAAGGAAAGATCCGAACGCTCGTAGAAAACTACACTATTGAGGGAGACCTTAAGCGATCAAAGTCAGCAAACATTAAGCGACTCATGGACATCGGATCATACCGAGGTTCTAGACACAGAAAAGGTTTACCTACTAAAGGACAAACAACTAAGACTAACTCAAGAACAGTTCGAGGAGGAGGTCGAAAGACTATGGGGTCAGGAAAAATTAAAGTAACTAAAAAATAAGACGTATGGGTAAGAAACGAATAGCAGCAAAGGGGGGAAACAAAGGAGGAAACGCACTTAAGTCGCGTACTCTTTCTCGTGGTTCAAAACGAAAGCTACAAGATGGACAACTACACGTACAATCTACATATAACAACACACGAGTTTCTCTCTCTGACGTAGAAGGAAATATTGTGTTCACTTCTTCAGCTGGAGCACTCGGATTCAAAGGTGCTAAGAAAGGTACTCCATTTGCAGCAGCAAAGGTAGGAGAACTTATCGGAGAGCAAGCATCAGGAGCCGGAGTTAAAGAAGTTGACGTAGTAGTTAAAGGTGTGGGCGCAGGACGTGAGTCAGCTATTCGTTCTTTTATTGGAAAAGGGATTAATATCCGAACTATTAAGGATAAAACACCTGTTCCTCATAACGGACCAAAGGCACCTAAGCCAAGACGAGTTTAATCATTTTTTAATTTAATAATACGCATATGTTACCAATTGGAGCAAAATATAAAATCGCACGACGGCTAGGGCCAATCTTTGAGAAAACACAAACTCAAAAATTTGCTATTCGTCAACAAAAGCGAAAACCAGTACGAAGGAGACGACAACCATCTGACTACAATAAACAGCTGATGGAGAAACAAAAATTACGACTTACGTATGGTTTGAAAGAAAAGAAGTTAAGTGGATATGTAAAGACTTCACTAGCATCAGGAAATGAAACACTCTCGAACTTATATGGACTATTAGAACGTCGTCTTGACTCAGTAGTGTATAGAGCAGGTTTAGCTGATACGCGTCGAATGGCACGTCAGTTAACATCTCACGGACACATTACAGTTAACGGAAGAAAAAATAACATTCCTTCAATGCAAATTAAGGTGGGGGACGTTATCGGAATTAGAGAGGGAAGTCAAAAGAAAACGGTATTTGCTAATCTTGCTGAGCGACGTTCAGCATACAAAGCACCAAACTGGATGAAAGTTGATTTCAAAAAGATGGAAGCAACTATCGCGGAGCTACCAACCACAGACCGTCACGAATTTGATTTTAAAAAGATTATTGAGTTCTATACACGATAGTCAATCAAGCACTCAGTTCACACCATTGCAAGTCATATAACAACAAGCATATGAGCATCACACTACCAACAAAACCACAAACAGTATCAGAAGAAGGATTCAAAGGAACATACTCTATTGAAAACCTATACCCAGGATATGGACATACTCTTGGTAATTCACTACGTCGAATTATCTTGTCATCTATTCCAGGGGTTGCAGTTGCATCAGTAAAAATTGACGGAGTCCCTCATGAGTTCTCTACACTAGAAGGTGTATCTGAAGACGTAATTAATATTCTTCTTAATCTTAAGAAATGTGTATTCCGATTACAAGGAGTTGATGAAGCTGAAGTAAAGCTTACTGTGTCTGGAAACAAATCATATACTGCAAAAGATATAGTCGCTCCTTCAGAAGTAGAAGTAGTATCTAAAGATGCACATATTCTGACAGCAACTGATAAGAAAGCGTCATTCGAAGTACTTGTGACATTAAAACGAGGAATCGGATATGTTTCAAAAGAGAACATGTATGAAGGAAAAATTCCTGTAGGGACTATCGTTCTTGATTCATCATTTACGCCTATTCGTCGAGCATCTTACGAAGTTGAGAATATGCGTGTGGGTGACAGGACAGACTTTAACCGAATTAACTTTTCAATTGAAACTGACGGAACACTTACTCCAAGAGAAGTAATTGATCAGGCAATTGAGATTATGATCGAACAATTACAAGCAATGGCACCAGAGGCTGCATAGGAATCAATTGGTAATACAAGAATTATGAGACATCACAATACAAACAAAAAATTTGGACGAGAGAGAAATAGTCGTCGAGCGCTTATGCGATCACTTGCTATTGCTCTTATCACTCACGAACATATCGAAACAACTGAAGCTAAGGCTAAAGCTATTCGATCGTACGTAGAGAAACTTGTTACAAAAGCAAAAGTAGATACTCTTGCAAACAGGAGACTTCTTAATTCAAAACTAGGAAGTGGTGGAGATAAAGCCACTCGTAAACTAATTGAAGACATCGCAAAACGATACATGGACAGACCAGGTGGGTACTTGCGTATTGTTAAAACCAGGAACCGAAATGGTTCAGACGGTGCAGCATTGGCAGTAATTGAATTTGTACAAGATTAAGGTACAATACCGGAACTACAAACGTAGCATCTCCATAATATACATACTATGACACACGAATATAACATTGACGCAGCAGGAAAACGATTAGGACGACTAGCATCTGAAGTTGCTGTTCTTCTTATGGGAAAACAACTTCCTGATTTTGCGCGAAACAAAGTTTCTGATGTAGCTGTTACTGTTGAGAACATTGACATGTTAGACATGACAGCAAAGAAAAAAGCTTCAAAAACGTACGATCACTATACTGGATATCCAGGTGGTAGACGTGAGTACAATATGGAGAAAGTGATCGCAGATAAAGGTACCGCAGAAGTTTTTAAAAAAGCTGTATACGGGATGCTTCCAGGAAACAAGTTACGTCCTGAGATGATGAAGAACTTAACAATTAAATAATTACTATGGCAGATACATATCACAGAAATATAACCAAGAACAAAAAGAAAGCAGTGCTTTCTGTTGTGAAGGAACGAATGGGGGGTGTTATCCCAGCAAAAGGAGAATATACACAAGCACTTGGACGACGTAAAACTGCTGTAGCACGAGTAAGACTATACCCTGCGAAGAAAACAGAAGTTTTTGTAAATGGAAAAACTTGTGATGAATATTTTGGTACTGATGAGATGCGTTTAAAAGCTAGACAAGCACTGCTTGTTGATGAACAAAAAGAGCATTACACAGTATCTGCATACGTCAAAGGAAGTGGTCCTAATGCACAATCAGAAGCGATCCGATTAGGAATTGCTCGTGCACTAGTAGTAATCGATGAAGAGTTGCGGTCTCCACTTAAAGCCAAGGGATACCTTAAGCGAGATCCACGATCAGTAGAACGAAAGAAGTTTGGATTACTCAAAGCTCGAAAGGCACCAGCCTGGGTAAAACGATAATCTATATAACGATGAAAAAGTGGATCTGTCCACTTTTTTCTTTTGTTCGATACAGGCTATAATAGGGAGATGAAAGAAATACATGAAGAATCAAAAAAACGACGCTTTTCGTTTTTCATGTATGGTCCATATCTTATTATCATCTCACTTATTATTTTATTCTTATTAGCTATTTCGGACGCAATTGATATTTAATTCATCTATGAAACACAATAATAATTCTCACAAACAAATAAAAGGTAAGTCGCATTTTATGTGGGCTCTTACTGGTATTATTTTTATATTATTCCTTATGTTTTTTGTAAATGGTTATTTGGTACACACTCAAACAGGGGTTGATGACACTGATATATCACTCTTTCAATAAGCTATGAAGCTAGAGCTATTCTCACACTATTTTAAAGACAAACGAGTGACCAAGATGGGTTTCGGTCCAAACGGTCGTTCTTTTGGAGATATACTTTTTTTAGTACAACAAGGAGCACACGTTTTGATTACTGACTATAGAGACGAACCTGATATTCAGGCTTCACGAGAAAAATTACTTCTACAACTTTCAGAAGACGAAAAGAGCAGGGTAACTTTTGTATTGGGAGAGCACAGGATACAAGACTTCACTGACTGTGATTACGTGCTTAAGGCTTCAGGGGTACCTCTTGATTCTGAGTATATTAAAGCAGTTAATAAGGTTGGAGTACCTGTACATACAAGTTCAGCATGGTTATTTCAAATTGCTTCTGAATTATTAGAGATAACCACTATCGGTGTAACAGGAACAAAAGGTAAATCTACGGTAACAGACATGATAGAGCACATATGTAAAGCAAGCAACAGATCCTATCATGTAGCTGGAAACGTTCGTGGTGTCGCAAATCTACCTGTCTTAGAGCATATTCAATCCGGAGACATACTCGTGGCAGAATTAGACTCATGGCAATTACAAGGGTTTGGAGAAGCGGGCATCTCACCTCAGATTTCAGTATTCACAAACTTCTTTGAGGATCACCTTAATTACTATGGTGGATCTATGGAATTGTACTTTAAAGATAAGTCGTATATTTATAAAAACCAAGATGAGTTAGGGATTTGTTTTGTTTCGAAACAAGCGTTTGGTCAGATTCAATTATTTGGAGGTGTTGTTCCAGACCAAGTCGAAGATGTGTCACCATCAGTATTGCCAGAAGACTTAGTATTGCAAGTACTCGGTGATCACAATCGAGAAAATGCAGCCCTGGCATATGCTGCGGTGCAACAGACAGGGATGTTACGAGACGAGATAGTTTCTGCTTTAGGAACATATGTTCCTATGGAGGGTAGACTCAGACATGTGGGGGAGAAAGATGGGATACATTATTACGACGATAATAATTCTACAACTCCAACTTCTACATATGCCAGTCTTATTGCAATCAGGGAAGAACATCCAGAGGCAAATATATTGTGGTTTGGTGGTGGAGCAGATAAAGAATTTGAATACTTGCAGTTAGCAGTCGCCCTGCCAGAGCTTGTTTCTTATGGTGTGTTATTTGCTGGGGCAGCAACAGATAAGATTTTATTCCTTGTTTCAGAGAGTATGAAAGAAAGACTCCAAGTAGTTAATTCAATGGAGGAGGCGTGGACACATATTGATTCTGCGAAACAAAAAGGAGATGTAGTAGTCCTGTCTCCAGGAGCAGCATCGTTTGGGGTGTTCCTCAATGAATATGAGAGAGGAGATCAGTATAACGAACATATTAAAAAAATTTAAATAAAAACTACTCCATATGAATTATGGAGTAGTGAAGTGAAGAGCAGAGAGAGCTAGAGTTGGATATAATTTCTCCTTTCAGTTGAAATTTTTTGACTCCTTTGTCTATCTGCAAAACTTGTTCCGCAGTACCAGTCTGCTCGGACAGTTTCCGCTTCAAGGGCAATTCCGCTATTTGGCGTAAAATAGATATTCCAGGATTTAAACTTTTTCTCACCAGATTCTTTTTCGCTGACAGAGAGAGCTGATCCATCCATTATATTCCACGACTTAGTGTCTTCTACTGCTGTTATGATCAGCAGTACCTGAAACTCTTTTGATACACCAGTGCGTTTGTTTTTCTTTGAAATAAACTTGGCCATGAAATAACCTTGGTTTACACGACCGTCATCATTATATGAATAGGTAATGGATTTAAAACCAGTTGCAATTTTACCTGTTGCAACCTCGTAGATCATTGTGGCATATCTTTCACACCCTTGTTCTAATACTGCAAGATTGTCGCCCTTTATGTTTGAAATGAGCATTTTTTTCTCCTAGTTAGGATTTAGGTGGCATGATTACACACCCAGTTACCAGTCGGTAACGTATATATAATACAATTATTTATATATTATGTCAAATAATATAAACAAGAAAAACTGCGAAAGCAGTTATCTATTTCTTTGTGCGCATGCCAGGATTCGAACCTGGGACCTCGTCATTATCAGTGACGCGCTCTAACCAACTGAGCTACACGCGCATACGCATATATCTATGAGTGGAGCTAGTATATCAAAAAAGCATATTT
>CALLVB010000004.1 GCA_938010795.1 Minisyncoccota bacterium | reverse complement strand
TGTGACTTTTTGATCGCGCTAAGTTTGTCGATATGAGGCTAACATCTTTGCGCTCATGCACAATTGTTCTTTTGGACACGTAAAAGCGGCAATTGATCATTCACTGACATTTAAAGAGGGCGAATTGCTGATAAGTAAATGAGATGTCATCGAAAGCACGAATGTAAAATAAAAATGGTGAATATTTTAATGCAAGTGAAAGAAAAAGGCGATGGCATACACAGTGCGCAATAATTACGATGAATGGTCAACATGATTCGGGAGCAACACAATTTTTGCAGCTTTAATTTTTTTGAAGAAGAAAATAACAAGATACTGTTTGACCGCAGAGTAAAGATCGCGAATAAACATCGCGAGAAAAACAAAAAATCGGGTTTTTAATTATTTTTGCTTTCGAAATTGCGCGCTAATTTTCCGTTGTCACCGTCGGGTGTTTTCGCACTTCTGAAATCCAGGTTCGGACATTTCCGCAGTTTTGAAATCGAGGTTCGGGAAAGTCAGCAATTTCGCAATCAAAACACTCTGTACAGGATTTCAGTAGCGGGAAAAACCTCAGATTTTTCTTGGATTTGGAACAAAGTAAGTAAAATGAAGATAACCAGATTAAAGTGTGTATCGTACAATGCATGTTTGAGAAATTAAAAGTACGGAGCGGAGTGCGACATCTGATTCAGAACAAAAATTTACCTCTCATGGTTTTATTCTAACCTTTCGTTTCGAAAATCTGCTTCTCATAGAATCAACAGGAGATCTTTTCTATTCCAACAGACACAATCCTCATTATGTCTTCAACATCTGGAGAGCTCGCTCTTGCGCCATGTGAAGAGTCGTCATCATGTAAGTTAATCTCTTTATCGCATTTGGAAATCCTTGAACCAAGTCTTCTTTGCACCTTTGTGCAATTGAAATTCTATAACTTTTCAATGCACAACGGTGTCGTTCTTTTGTTAGCTGACACAAGAAGGGAGGAGCGTAGAGGAGACCATATCAGTATACTTCGACACGATCTGAGGATGCAATGTGTCAAGACGGAAAGAATGAGGAAGCACCTGAGTGAGGTTGTGAGGTACGTGTAGAAAGAGCATCAGCAACTTAACAAGCAACAATATGTATGTCTACACGCAATCGGAAAATAAGTAATATTTCAATGTTGTTTTAGGAATTTGTGGGACTCAGAAGACTCGCTCAATCAGTCTCAGCAGGAAGTCAAGAAATTGAGACAGGATCTTGCATCATTGACCCGGTTCGTATGAATAATGTGATTTATCTCTGTCATAAAACAAAGTAGCGAAAAATTGACAAATGAAAAAGTCATTTTCGTTCATGTAGGAGCTACGAGAAATTGCAACACGATAACAGGGAGATGAGATGGCTGCGGAAGGAACTGGCGAAAGTACGCGACCACAGAGACGCTCTTCGTCACCACGTCAACGACCTTAATGGCAGGATGTCGAGATTTATAACAAAAGAGAGCGATGCGATAGAAGAACTGGTTGAACAGATTCGTTTGGACGATGCCAAAAGTTAAATCAGTAACAGACAATTCTCAGTTCAATTTTCGGCAGGGTATAGGTCTAAAAAGGGTAAAAACGTGAATTTGCGTCTGCAGCATTATCTGTCAAAACCCATGTCAAATTTGTACCTTTCTTTCAACCTTTAATTGTGAACTCTTTTCTTTCAACCTTTAATTGTGAACTATGTCAGATTTTGCATCTTTTCTTTTCTTCAACCTTTTATTGAGAATTTATTGGAGCCATTAATGTTAATCTAGAATATATTCAGACACCTGTGCATCATATCGTAAAACTATTGTTTCTTCTTGTAATCTCTATGTTACCATTTATAGGGCTGTTGACTATTTTAGATATGATTGTCTTTTAGCTCTTGCGTGCAAGTATTTCGTTTTCCTTTTGAACAGTTGCACGAGAAAAAGAGCAGAGTCATTTTTTCAGTGACTTTTATATTTCTTACGTTGATACTCTGAATGATCTTGGTCAGCAAAAATTTACCTCGTTTTTCTACATATCCTTCATTCATAGTCAAAATTTTAAAGTTATGATATCTAATGTTCGAATTAAGATCAACTGACATCCAACTGCTTCGCGAAAATTTTGAAACATTAATCAGTGAAAATGACCGATGGAAAGACGGACGGAGAACACTTTCTTTTCAGCATACATCGTATGTTCTCTCGTACTGTGTTTGACAAAAAAATTTGGAAAAAATAAAGAGTCTCAGAACATGTTCAATAATTGCGTTTCACATCGTGCTTTGAGCAAAATAGAATAGTCTATCAACAGATATTAGTTTGAACTCCTTTTTGAAAATTCAACCCAAAAAGCAAGCAACTTTTTGCATAATTTCGAGACAAAAATTTTCTGAGAATTTACAAAATCGAAATGACTTTACTCAACATCCATCTGACTGTCAACAAATGAGAAAAGTAAACGATGCTGACTGAGCGCTTTGAAGCAAAAAAATTCTGCAACATCAAACATTCCCTGCTGCGCGGTCACAGCTTTATGGTCGAAGGATGCACACATGTTGCT
>CALLVB010000003.1 GCA_938010795.1 Minisyncoccota bacterium | reverse complement strand
TTTGCAAAGTTTAGAGAATTGCAGATCATGGTCAAGATGGAAGGTATATGTTGTGAACTTACATCTATCTACTTAACAGGATATATCAACGATAATAACGAATAAACATGGAAGAAATTTTAAACCTCAGTGCATTGAATGCACCAACACCAAACATATCGAGACCAGTAGACCCAGACCGTAATAGACTGGATCTTTCTAGTGTGATAAATAATACTAGCATTGAAGATCAAGTACTAGCAAATCCTGAAGCATTGAATAATAATACCATTGCTCAAAACATTCAAACAATCGCAGACCTTCGTAACAGATCTTCCATTCTGGAACAAAGATTCAACACTGCATCAGAAGACTTGAGTTCAGCTCTTGGAGGTAGACAGTTTGCAGGACCAGGGCAGAGGAATGCACTTGCACAAAGACGTAACTTTATAGACGCGGAGAGACGTCAGGTTGTTGCAGCACTTGAAGAGGTTAGGGGTAATGTATCTACAGCGCAATCATTGCGGTCAGAGGCAGATAGGTTAATTGCAAGTACAAGTACATCTTCTTCAGACGCAGGGTTTGTGGATCTAAGAGGAGTTGGCGATGTTGAACCTATCGAGGGAGATACAAATGGAGATGGGGTGATCGATCAACAAGAGAACGTACAGTTAAGAAGAGATGAGTTGAAATCTATTATATTACGTGGTACACAATTCCTAACACCAGAGGAAGTTGCTATCGCACAATCAGATGATGCAACACTAGAGTCATTGCAAAATATTGCAGACCGACTAAGTGACCGGCGTGGACCACAGGATGCCCCAGAGGGAACACTACAAGGGGGTAGACTAGATGTGAATAGAACACAGTTGACACCAGCTATCGAAGCGGCTAGTTCAGCAGTTAATGTATTTAGAAGTATCTTCGATTAATATATGGATGAAAAACAATTTGAATCTTTAGACGAGTTTAACCAAGCCGTAGCAGACGCGCGTTTTTTGACTGACCGAGATAAGAGGAAGATTGGAGTTAATGCTAAGACAGGAGAGTTAGTGGCTGAGGGTGCTGTTGCAGCTACCGGGCAATTTTTAAAAGATAAGTTTACCGGAGATTTTAATCGTGATGATTTAACTGGAGCTTCAGGCCTTGGTAGGTTTGCAGCAGATGCATTTGAAATTACCGCGGGTAAAGGTATTGAGACAATACAGAACCTCGGGTTATCCACACAACAACCTCTTGTTGATTTAGAATTAGAGAGAGATGAAGAGCAATTAAGAAGTCTACAAGAAACTAACTTCGATATTTTAAGAAAGATTAATGCGGAAACCAATCCTAAAAAGAAGCAGGAGTTTGAAGCATTACTTGATCAGAACACCCGACTACTTAATAAGAGACGAGGAGAGTCAGAAAGATTTAAAGATTCATTTGGATTAGATACTAAGGAAGCACTTGGAGATACTGTAGCAGGAGCAACAGGGGTTGGTCTACTAAAAACTGGAGGTCTTGCGGCGACTGGAGGAATCGGGTTACTCAAAGCAGGGGCTATTGAAGCTGGATTGTCTGGGGTTAATGAGGGGGCTATTCAGGTATCTAACGATGAGGATATTAATGCTGTGACTGTTGGACTTGCTACTGGTGTTGGATTCGCATTCCCTTTTGGTGCGGCAGCAGCGGGGTCTATTGCACGTTCAGTGAGTAAGTTATTACCCACAAAGAAGAATGCGTTGGATAAGTCAGTCGATGAATTGTCTAGAGACTTGCAATTAAAAGGAGATGAGATTGTATCTTCTAAGGATATTCCTACTTCAACTACAACAAGACTGGATGATGCAATCGATAGACTATCTATTGGAGATGAATCCGCAAACTTTAGAGATGCAGTACGTGCAACACTACAATCAATTGATAACCGCGCAGACTTTAATAAGTTTGTTACATCATTATCTAACTCACTTAAGGCTGGTGATGTATCGTTACTTAATCAAACAATTAGGGAAATTAGAGATGGTCAAGTAAGTAAAGTACAGGCACAAGAACTTGTATCTATCAGAGAACAAATTGCAGATTTAGAATCAACACTAAAAGATGTGTCACCTTCTAGCAAGACACGAACAGAACTACAACAAACGATTGACGCAATTGAAGCGGTACCTGCTACATCGAGAAGTCAAGCGCAACGTAATGCTCTAAGGGCAGCAAAAGATGACTTGGATAACGTAGCTGATGACAAAGCGGTTGAAGCATTAAAGGCACGTATAACTAAATTTAAAGAATTGGAAAGTGGATTACTATCTACCGGTGCTTCTTCTGGTGCACGAGTTAAAGGCGGTGTTGTATCTGCTGCAGACAATGATTTACTTGATGACCAGTTGGATAATATTGTATTAGAGAATCAATTTGATGCGAATGGTAATTTGAATAAGGAAGCATTTAATACAAGGAATGATAGAACAAAGAAGCTGTCATTCGAGCGAACCAATAGTAAAGCACAAAGGAATAAAGTAAGTCAAGGTATTAGGGATATTCTTACCGATACAGACCGTGTACTGGCTGACAGGTATGCTCGTGTTAATTCTCTTGTTGATTCAAGTGAGAATGTACTAACTGGAGTCAGTGACTTCATGTCTAGAACAGCGCTGAAGAAAGGTAAGGTTAGATATCATAACAACATTGACCTTGCAAAACGTAGAGATAATTTAGAATCTCTTAATGCAATCGCTAAACGTATGGGGGTTAAGCGTTCTGAGATCAAGAAAGATATGGATGATCTGTTGACCGCGACTCATGCTAGAGATGTTAACAGGGTCAAGGGTACAACAGCTAAAGGTAATCCATTTATTATGACAGATGCAACAGCTGATGCCATAATCTCAACTGTTAAAAATAAATACGCCGCAGACTATATTGCTTTCGATACCATCCGAGCATCTGTAGTACAACACAACAAAGATAAACTTGGTTCACTTGCAGACGCCGGGTTAATTACCCGTGACTTGGCAAAAGAATTGAATGAACTATATCCGAATTACGTACCTACTATCCGTGACATTGATGGTAAACCAGGGGACATTGTATTTGCAGACAATAATATTGACGACACTATCCGTGAATTAAAGGGAAGTGAAGCAGGTATTAAGAGTTCGTTTGATGCATCTTATGATAAGGGAATGACAATCAATACTTCCATTGAAGAGAATAGGACACGTAAAGCCCTTGGGATTCACTTGATTAATGAAATAAAATCTGGCAATAAATCGATTAACCAACTGGTTACAGTACGAGCAAGTAATAAAAAGTTCTTAGGCGAGGGTGATAATGGAGTTATCTTCTTTGATGCTGATAACAACGCATTCAGAATCACATCAAAAGACAAGAAACTACTCAAAGCATTCGACATGCCAGGTGACCCACAAGGCCTAGAATTGGCGTATAAGCGTATTACTTCTATATCTGGACTCTATGTTAACATGTCTCGATTCTTCCTAACACGGTCCAACCCAGGCTTCCAGGTAGCATCTGCGGTACGAGATCCCCTTGAAGGTTTGGCAGTGGCTATTAACCTGGGTATGAGTGAGCTTGGTGCGCACAAAGCATTGACTAATATTGCACGGTACTCAGCGGCAATAGCAGATAATGCACGTGGTGTTAAGAACGATGCGACTGATCTAATTGAAAGAGGTAATAGACTTGGTCTAAGTTTCTCATCTCTCTCTAACCAGACAGAAGGATTTGAAAAGATACGATACAACATCCCATGGTTTGACCGGGGTCTTCGACACGTTGAATTACTATCAGAACAAATGGAATCTGCAGCACGATACTCATTCTTTAAGCAAGCACTTGACGAAGGGTTCGATGAATTGCAGGCGGCTAACTTGGCGAAGGAAGCTATGTTGAACTTCGATAAAGAAGGTGAGATTACTAAGTATATGAAGCCTCTCTATCTATTCTTTAATGCGACAATGCTGGGTAACAAGAACTTCCTGCGTGTTATGTCAGACCCAAAGACTGCGACGGAAACTATTGTTGCAACATCAGCGGCATCTTATGGGCAGGAGGGTTATAACTCTATGTATGATCCTGAATGGCGTAATTACTTTACAGACCATGAACTATCTTCTAACTTGATTATCGTAATCGGGAAAGAAACTAATCCTGATGGAACTACAAAAGGAATGCAAGGGTTTAAGGTTCCGTTGCCAATCTCCCTACGTGGTATGTGGGCCGCAGAGAACGCAGCTATACAAGTAGCTAAGGGGCAAAAGAATGCGGGGCGAGCTGCTCTCGAAGCACTTCAAACACAAGTTAATATCTTATCACCAACAGGTAACAGGGCTGTATCAGACGGGGGTACTGACCCATCGCTATTAAGTTTCATCCTACCGTCAGCGGCACAACCAATCAACCGTGTAAGAGAGAATGAAAACTTCTTTGGTAATACAATTGTAAGAGAATCATTTGAATCAACAGATGAAGAGTTTATTGCCGCTGATATTCCTGAATCATTTGGAGATGGTGTAGATGAGAAGGTGTCATTGGCATTGTCAAATCTAATTAGGAAAGCATCAGAAGGAAAAGGTAAGTGGTCTGACCCACGAGCAATCAACGAGCTTATGGCTGGGTTCTTCTACATGGGTTCTATTAAAGACGCGGAGAAAGCAGTGAGGTTGATTAATGATATTGGGGAATCAGATGAAGTTAATGCACATGAGGTACCAGTATTTAATAGGTTCTACACAGAGACACGAGCTGACCTGCAATGGGTTAGGGACCAAGATCAATTAATCGATAATGCACTACTCGCAGAATCACCACAAGAAGTGAGGGATCTTCTGTTTAGGCAAACGCTTTATGACACTACAGATACATATCTTGGCGGGTATAAGTCTACGGTTTTGAAGGAAGCTGGGGTTGAGGACATACCAAAAGAAATTACATACGGATTTAAGAATGACTTACGTTCACTTAACTACGCATCATTCATGTTAGATATACTTCGAGATGAAGCACACCCAGACCACGAGCAACTACAACACCGGCTGGGTGTAATGAGGAGACTTAAACCAAATGATTACAAGAACTTTGTAGAATATCAAGCGGCGGAAGCTGGCTTACTTAACGGTGGGCGTGAAGACATTAAGCAATTCTTCTCAGAACGAGGAGTTGAACTTAAGAGTGTGCCGAGATCTAGTATGGAAAAGAAGTATTATGCGTTAAGAAGAAGACTTGACAATGAAGGAGAAGTAGTGTATAATATTCAAGAAGAAATCAATGATAAATTAAGATTGGGGCAAACTGTACCAATCGAAGAATTAATCCAGGCCGTGGAACAAAACAGAGCATTGATAGACAGAGACTTGCTAGATACAGATATTCAACTCAAGAGGGAAGAAATACTTTATCAGAATTACACCAAGACATTCTCAAACAATTTAATACGAGCTTACAATTCAGAGGAGATCACGCTTCAACAAATGATCAATGAAGCTAAGGGATCCAACATACCAGGGGTTAAGAAGGCGATTGTGGATTATGCGGTAGAGAAAGGATTAATAAGAATTTAATATGTTAGAACACTTAAACAAAAAGAATAACCCATACATTACACGCTCGGAGCTGGAACAACTAATCCAGATGTTGTCTGAGTTAAGACGCGGTGAGCCTGGAAAGGATGCGACTATCTCTCCAAGTGTCTTGAAAGACATTGTGGAGATGGCAAAACCAATTAAGGGTGTGGACTACAAAGATGGTAAGCCCGGAGTAGATGGTAAGACAATCATCAAGGAGGAAACTCTATCAGGAGAAGAAATGATTCGTCGTATTTCAGAGGCAGATACAAAACTATCAATCCCATTCTCCGCCGTGGAAGATGGACATGAACTACTAAATACAGTTAATAGTGTAATTAGAAGTCACAATGACCTGTCTGAGTTTGCCGTTGGATACTATGATGAATACGTACAACTACGAGATAAGGTACAAGCAATCACAGTAGAAATCAACAACCCGCCAAAACAAGAGGCCGCTAGTCTCCCAGATGGATTCTTATCAGCAGTGTCAATAGATTGTCCCACAGGAATCATTACATTTAATGTAGATGTTAATGGGACACCAACACCACTCACACTAGATGCTTCATGTCTAAAGACAAAGCAAGCATGTGAGACATTCAACCCTACAACTGAGGGGATAGCTCAGGGCTTCTCAGACGGTTCACAATGGTACAACACTACTACAGGAGAACTATTTACATTCATGTGTGGTAATTGGATTCAGATTCAAACTGGAACAACTACAGTAACACAACAATGTGATGTACTGCTAGATCAAGCAGGAAACGCAGTGGTTGATGGTAATGGAAATGTGGTACTGATTAACTGTGTACCAGTTATCACTCCACCAACACAACCAGACGCTATTGTAGACCAAGCGGGGAACGTATTACTAGACGGAAACGGAAACGCAATTGTAATTAATTAATTAAATATAAACTTATGGCAGCAGACCTAACAACATTCCCAGTAACAACTATTCAAGTTACTGAGATGACATCGGATGGAACTCCAAATGGAGCTGACATCCTTATGGTTGTAGATTCAGCAGATGGTACATCTAAACAGATGACTGTAACTGATCTATTAACTTTGGTACCAGCAGGAGGTATTTCTACCCTTGCAGCAGACCCGGCTACACCAGCGGCAGGAGATGTGTGGTACAACTCTACTGACGATGTTCTACGTTATTACAACGGGACAGCAACAGTAGACTTAACAGCAGGTGGACTATCAGCAGGTGATCAGGCTAAG
>CALLVB010000002.1 GCA_938010795.1 Minisyncoccota bacterium | reverse complement strand
ATCATTCTTAAACACGCATCCGTGTGTCTGAGTCAATTCTTTGCTCACACCAAATACTTCATATCTATTAACCTCATCTTTCTGCTTCGTTAAGATAAATGTATGAGAAATAAATGAAAAAGGAATAACAACTGGTGTTTGACATACCAAAATATGATCTTGGTCTTTGTCTAAGTCATCTAGATACTCTTTTGTCAGTTTTTTATATTTCATAATACAATTAACTATTCTTCATGTGTAAGTCTGCAATCAGCATAAAGTGATCAGAACCAGCCAACTTTCTATCTTTGTATGCACCAGTCACCGTTACATCTCTGTCTACCAAAATATAGTCATACTGAACCGGAAAGTATTTCCAAGTCCACGCGCCTATATGTGGATTTTGCAAGTCGTGATGACTAAAAATCTCTGCAAACAACTTGCGACCATTGGTCATAAGCTCCCTAAATGTATATTTGTATCGCTTCCACACAAGCAAGTTGATAAGAGGCCATGAAAAGGTATTTAAGTCTCCACAAATAATTTGCTCTCGTGAATCATCAAGGAGCTTAATAATCTGATCGAGTTGTTTAATGCGAATTGATGGTGGAGCAACACAACGAAGATGTGCGTTACAGATCTGATAATCTACCCCTTCATGAGTAAATAATGCACTAATAAATTCTGAACTAAACATAGTGTATTTAGTAGTCGAATAAATAGTCCCGAGACTAATATCCTCAACAATTATATTAGTCAGTTCATGTTTTGAAAGAATGAGATTAAATATCCTCGTCTCATCTCCAGACTTTCTCTCTGTCCACGCTTCTAAGGCCGAGGCATAATAAGGATAGTGTTGGGTAAAGAGATCAACTTGGTCTTCTGGCACCTCCTGCAAACACACGATATCTGCATCTACGTCTTTTACTTTTTGTGCCGCTAATTCGAGTGTTTTATTATCTTTGTATACATTCCAGGTGACAATTTTCATATCGCTATAGTATATCGTGAAGACGGAGAGATATATAGTGATTATTGTTATAAACTTCTTTTTCAAGTGTTGCTACGAACCTCACGCTCTCACCTATTTTTAGATCTCTTTCTAGCAGGTCCTCTCGGAAAAATGCGGTGGCTTTAATGGTTCGCCCTTTACTATTTTTAAACCCAAGTTCAATATGGTTTTGTGATTTACCAAATGGTCGTATGTGTGCCACTATGTGTGAAAATATAAAAAGCGGCTTTGGGTTTTTCATTCCAAACGGTTCTAGCTTATGAACGAGTGTATGAGTGTCTTGGTTAACTCGATCAATAGAAAGCTCAGCGTCCACATGGATTTTGTCTTTAGTTATCCGTTCTGCGAGTGGAACTTTTTGTGAAAGTATTTCTTGCATAAAATGTACCTTCTCACCGTCTGTCTCAAAACCACCTGATGCAGCGTGTCCCCCAAATCCTTCAAATGATTCTCGTGCTTGCTGCATCAGTGAAAACACAGAAATATCAGAGCCTGACCTGCATGAACCTTTGATGTGATCACCTACCCTGGACCATACAAATGTTGGTTTCTTTTCTCGGTCTGCGATCTTACCTGCAATGAGTCCAAGAATACCAAGTGGCCATTCCGGATTACCAATTACAATCACCGGCCCATCATCTCTGTTTTCTAACTTACCCCACACCTCTTTCATGATTTTTGCAGTCATATATTTACGTCTGTTATTCAACTTCTCCAACATTTCAGCTGATGCTATTGCCTCAGCGTCATTATATGCAAGCGCCTTGAATGCAATCATAGGATCATCAAGGCGAGATGCTGCATTAATACGAGGCCCGATCATAAATGCGATGTCATCTGTCTGAAGATGCTGTGCGTTCAGTCGAGCTTTTTTAAAGATAGTGTGCAGTCCCGGCCGCGCTGAAAGACCCAACATGATTTTCCCAAAGTGAACCAGAAGGCGGTTCTCACCAACAAGTGGAACCATATCGCACACGGTAGAGATAGCAACTAGATCAAGCAGTGTCTTTTCCCAACCGTCTTTAACCTCCGTAAAACCGGTAACCCCTTGTTCTTTACCTTTTGTTAACAGTGCACATGATAATTTCCATGCGATCGCACATCCACACAAGTTATCGTCTGGGTATGTGCAGTCTGCTTGTTTGTGGTCAATAACTGCCAAAGCATTTGGCACTTCTCCTTCAGGTAAATGATGGTCAGTCACAATTACATCTACTCCGCTTTTCATTAAATAATCAATCTCTGCATTGTCTGTAATTCCACAATCGACAGTGATCACTAGTTGCACTCCTTGTTCTACAAACTTTTCACATGCAGGCATGTTTAATGAATACCCATCCTTGTTTCTGTTTGGAATATAATTTGAAAAGTTTTCGTATCCAATTTTTGCAAAAAAGCTATACAGTAATGCTCCTCCAGGAATACCGTCGGTGTCATAGTCTGAATAAATTAGAATCTTTTCATTATTAGAAATGGCAGTCAAGATTCGCTCTACTGCTTTGTCCATATCTTTAAATAAAAACGGATCGTGAATTCCAACCCAATCAAAATTAAAAAAGGAATCTATTTCTTTTTTATCTGTAATCTCTCTGTTATAAAAAAGTTGTGCAACCAAAGGATCCATCTCATTCCCATATATCTCTTCTCTCTTTGCATCATCAAGTAAAGTAGGTATGTCGTAACTATTCGTATCTGGCATTAGATACATTTTACCATTTACTCTTTCAATTTATTCTCTAAGAGATCTAGTTCGTTCCTCAATGAGTCCCTCACTTCTTGCGCGTATGGATTTGCTTCTTGAATAGTTCTGAATAGTTCCCATGAGTCGTCTTTAAGCAGATCAGTGAGTTCCACTAACTGATGATATGAGAACGTGCTTGTTTCGTAGTCTTTAATATCTAAACTCTTAAGTGCACGTCCAATAAAATGAGTGAGGCCTTGTATATGTGCCATCTCTTTGTCGTGTTGTTCCGGTGTTTGCTCGATAATTTTTAACTCTAATTTTGAGGCTATAAAATCACGCACCTGGGTATATGTTTGCGTAGTGCACGAGATGTTAGATAACACAATTGAAAGACCTGAGATGCCGTTTTTACCTGATTGTGGACCAAATATAGGGTGTGTCCCAAGCACTTGATTAGCTGGAAAGGCCTTTTGCAGTAATTCTAAAGGTTTTTGCTTAATTGAAGTCACGTCGCAAATGATTGCGTCATCTGTAATATATTTCTGTGTAGAATTAATTGCATCCTGGAGTGAGAAAAATGGAACAGCAAAGATAACCATATCTGAAGAACATACTTTTTGTAGTTGCTCGTCTGTATTATTTCTATCATAAAGAAAAACTTCTACATACTTCTCTAAATGAGATGCCATAAATCGACCAAAATTTCCTGCGCCAATAATTCCAATAGTTTTCATAAAAGACGATTATAACAAAAAGAAAAACCCATACGGGTTATTTCTCTATCTATCATGTAGATACTTCTACAGTGAATTGATTTTCTTATTAAGCTTCTTTGTCGCTTTTGGAATTGCTGATCTCATATAAGAAATTAATTCTTTTCTCATCTTTGGAAGTTCATATTCAATCTTACCGTACATGGCCTTGTGTGAGCTTCGTAGCTCTTTCTCCATATCATCCATTGGTTCCTTCATTGCTGCAATAGCTTTTTCAAATCCATCATCGAGAATGTTCTGAAAATCTTCTTTCCATTGATCATTATTTTGTTCATCTGTCATACCAAGATTTTAACATAAGAAAAAACCAAACAATTAAGTTTGGTTTTTTCTTTTATATGCTCTGTGCTGGCGTCTACCTACTCTCCCGCATAGCAGTACCATCGGTGGTAGAAGGCTTAACTTCTGTGTTCGAAATGAGAACAGGTGTGACCCCTCCCCCAAAACACCAACACAGAACATATAAATGTTGAATATTAACGTATATCAAATATCTAAATAAAATCTTAGTCTTTTCTCGTATTGCATTTTCTTATAAAAGCAATATCTCATTACATGACTTTGTAATTTCCTCATTATAAGATTTTCTT
>CALLVB010000001.1 GCA_938010795.1 Minisyncoccota bacterium | reverse complement strand
GTTTACGGTATTGCATTTTCACCAGATACAGCACATGCAGACGCGTATATCAACGACGGAAGCACCATTACCACCATCTCAGCTACTCCTTATACATCCCCCATTGTGCTTGCAGGAGATGCGACGATAACTCAAGATGCTGGCGATACAACTGACTACGAACTGTCTGGTGTAATTTCTGGTGGCTTTAACCTAGAGTCAGATATTTCTGCTGGTAAGACAATTATTCTATCTGGCAATAACACCTACACTGGCACGACTACAGTTGCTTCAGGTACTTTGCAAACAGGTAGCGGAGGAACCACAGGAACAGTTGGTGCTGGTGAGGTAATCAACAATGATACATTCAAAATCGACCGAAGCGGAACAACAGCAATGGCAACGGTTGTGCCGAGTACTGCTGGTATTTCTGGAGCAGGTGATATCGATATTGATATTAACGGGGTGTTGGTGATGAACCGAGATATCTCAACGACGGCCGGAACATTAGATATTTTTGCCAGTACAGGAGACGGAAGTAGTACAGGAACTATCAGGATGAATGATGATATTACCATTGATGTCGGAACTGGTTCGGGAACCATTCATGGTGTTGCTACCAACAATACAGGAAGAGGTCTCCAAATTTCAGGAACCTTGCAGGTAAATGGTGATGTGACTTTTGATGGTGATGCGACTTTCACCACAGGTACTTCTTACGGAATTGTTTTCGGCATGGCAGACATAGATAGTACGCATGGTGATTTAGTTTTTGACGGAGATTCACTCACGACGGCTCACGGTTCGGGAATATATATAAGTGATTCAGACATAGATGCTGTTGGTGATATCACACTAACTGGAGATCAGCCAAGTACAAACACTACAAATGTTGATACAAACAGTGCTGGTATCATGTTGGTACGAAGAAATAACCTTAACACTACTGGAGATGTGACACTATCTGGAACAGGACCTCGAGGGATTTCAGCTCATAGCAATACGGGGGTCCTAGGAGATATCAGTATTACCGCTGACAACGCCAGCATGACAGGAGTCAGTAACTCTAACGTGAACTGGGGAATTGTAACGAGGCATAATACTGCATATGACATATCCGGGGACTTTGATATTACTGGATCAGGTAGTAACGGTGTATTTATGCAATACTCCCCAGTATTTGATGTTGATGGTAATTTAACTATTAATGGAGCTGGGGCGACCGGTTTTGGTATTCGCTTTTTTAACACACCAACAACTACGGTAGGTGGAGACCAAACATGGAATGGAACAGCCGCCGGAGATGGACATGGAATACAAGTGGTAGGTACTTTTGATTCGACCGTTACCGGAGATGCTACTTTTATTGGAAACAAAACAGGTACGGGAACTGGATACGGTGTAGTCTTTTCAGGTGCTACTAATCTGACATCAGGAAACCTAATGATTGATGGTGATACTGCGGGGACAGGCCAAGGGTTCTCTGCGAACAATACGTACACAGAGAATACCACTGGAAATTCAGCTATTACTGGAGACAGTGCTGGAAATGACGCTATTAGATTTGGTAATACTGTTAATGTGACTGTTGGGGGTGATGCCAGTCGGATTGGAAACACAACTTCAGGGAGTCACCTAGGGACGTATCATGCAGGTCAAGCTACCTACGATGTAACTGGAGATCTGAAAATCGAAGGAAATACAGACGGAACAAATGCTGGTGTATACTTTGGGCAGGCCACAAGTCTGACAGCAGACAATATTGATATTGATGGAACAACCGCACTGAGTACGATTAATGCTGGTGTTCAGTTTAATAATGTTACAACTTTTAATGCTGCAAATGATCTAGATATTGACGCAACCGCAGAGAGGACTCATGGTCTGCAATTTACAAATAACGTGACCTCAACAGTTGGAGGAAGCGCCACTATTACAGGAACGACAAACTCTGATGGTTCTCATGCCGGAATTTATATCAGAGGCGCAGCAAACACCTATGATGGAGACCATACGCTAAACGGTGTATCGACTGACGCGGGTAACACTTGGGCTATGGGAACATATTTTGAGAGCGCTGCAGGAACAACTACTATCGATAACGGCACACTTACTATTAACGGAACTTCTGCAGGTGATCGGGATATTCTAGGTGCAGTTGAACTACGGCAGGCGAATATTACTGGTACTGGAGATGTAGTAATCAACGGAACAGCTACTGGTATAACTCCTGGTATTAATATCAGGACTACTGGAACCTATGACCCAGCTGGGGGCATTGTGATGAACGGAACTTCTGATGTATATGATGGAGTACGGTTCACTGCTGGGGCTAATAAAACCCTTGGTTCAGATGTAGCCATTGTTGGAGACACTACTAGCGGACCATACAGCATCAATATGCTTACCAATCACGCCAACAACGGAACACTGACGCTCGATACTCAATCAGGTGAGGGGCGTATTACTGGAGTTATTTCTGGAAGTGGTGATTTAGTGAAAGAGGGAGATGATGTGTTTACCTTCTCAACCGCTCATGCTTACGCGGGGACAACTACAGTGAATGACGGAGCATTGAATATCAACGGAACGCAAACCAACCCGGCTGTAACAACTGTCAATACACCAGGAGTATACGGAGGAACCGGGTCTGCTGTCGCATCTGACGTGACAGTTGATGACGGGTCTATCCGTGGAGGAACAGGATTGGGGAACACAGGTACATTGAACGTTGGGAACCTTACCTTTACTGATGCGAATTCACAACTAGAGGTAAATACCAATGGATCAAATGCTGTGTCTGTTGTAGACGCTGCAGGAACAGCAACGCTCAACGGCATGACCGTTAATGTTATGGAGCCGCTCGCCGTGGGAGTGTACGACATCATAACCTCAACATCGCTGATAGGGACTGCGGTCCTTGGCACCAACAACACGGGTAATGCCGCCTACCTGCAGTACGACACAAGTTCAAACACGCTCAGGCTCGTCGTAGCCATCCCTGGCTTCGATGTGGCAGTGGTCGACAACATCACTACAGAATCTGGAGACACAGGATCATTCACGATTGTCATGAAATCCCAACCAACCGCCGATGTCACGATAGCCCTATCTTCTAGTAATACCGACGAAGGGACCGTACAGGCATCAGCCACCTTTACTCCGGCAGACTGGAACATACCTCAAACCATAACGGTGACTGGCGTGGATGACTCGCCTGCACTCGGAGACGGATCTGTTGCCTACAATATTGTTACTGGAAACGTAACTTCAAGTGACTCTATCTACAATGCCCTAGACGGGTCTACTGTTGACGACATTGCAATGGAGAATGAAAACAACGATCCTCCAGGGGTCAGCATTACGGTAGTTGATGCCGAAACAAGCGAGTCGGGCGACACGGCCACGCTACAATTTGAGCTTCTTTCTCAGCCACTAGGAGGCGCAGATGTGACTATCCCTGTATCAAGCTCTAACACGGACGAAGGTACGCTTGCTGTTACAGATATCACCATCCTAAATGCTAACTGGGATAATCCAAGTGCCAATGAGCTAACCGTCACTGGAGCTGACGACCTTCTTGCCGATGGGACGGTTCTATACACTATTGAGACAGGCGACCCAACCAGCGCAGACACGTTCTACGATGCACTGGTTGCATCCGATGCCTCAGACCCAAGCATTAGCAATATAGATAATGATGTTCCAGGATTTGCCATCAGCGAGTCGGACGGCTTCACGCGAGTTGATGAATCAGGTACAACAGACGACTTCACAGTTGTTCTTAATACCCAACCAGTAACGGATGTCGTCCTCGATATTGCTTCAACCGATACTACAGAAGGAACCATTGCCCCAACGCAGCTAACATTTACTAATACTGACTGGGACACCCCGCAGGCTGTTACTGTCACTGGTCAGGACGACAGTCTTGCGGATGGTGACACTGCCTATGAGGTCCAGGTGACAATAAACGCATCTTCAGACGCAAACTACCTAAGTGTCGGCAGTCAATCTGTAAACGTAACTACAGCCGACGATGAAGTTGCAGGATTTACTGTTACACCTACATCACTAACGGTTGCAGAAAATGCAGGCACAGATACATTCACAGTTGTACTTGATGTAGAGCCTGTAGAAGACGTGACATTTGACCTAAACTCATCATCTACTGTGAATGCTACAGTCGAGCCAACCACGCTCACCTTTACTCCTGGCGATTGGAATGTCGCACAGACCGTAACTGTGACAGGAGTCGAGAACACAGACAGCTTGGTTGACGAATCAGCGACTATCACCGTGGCGGTCAATCAGGCAGCTTCACATGACACCTTTGACAGCTTAGCCAGCCAAGATGTTCTCTTAACAGTCTCTGATATCGACGATACAGACAATGACGGCAGCAGAGATGCTGCAGAGGACGCAGGTACGAACGGAGGCGACGGAAATGGTGACGGCATACCTGACAGCACCCAGCAGAGTGTCTCGGGCGTTCAAAACCCGGTCACGGGCGACTACACTACAATAGAAGCAAGTGGAGCATGTACGTTCGTTACTGAAAATGCAGCGCTAGGAGAGACATCGCTTACTAGTCAGGATTCTGACTACGACTACCCTGTAGGTCTTATGGACTTCCAGGTGCAGTGTCCAAGCCCAGGACAGAGCGCGGACGTAACGTTCTACTATGCACAGGATTATGGTTCACAGACAGCAGATTGGGTGTTCCGTAAGTTCAATAGTCTCGGGGGAGCGTACGCAGATATCTCATCTCTTGTGACTTTTGGTAGCCACACATTCACGTCTGGTCCGCGAACAGGTGAAACCGTTACAACTGTTAGCTATACCATCACAGATGGAGATCCGCTAACAGACGAAGACGGAGTGGCCGATGGATTCATTAACGACCCCGCCGGTCCGGCTGTGCAAATTGAGGAAGATTTAGCAGAAACAGGTGTAGCTACCCACACACCACTTCTATTTGGTTTCATATTAGCACTGAGTGCGCTCATATTGAGCTATAAAAGAAAGACGGCTGAGACGCTAAAAGACTAGGAGTAAAATTAGCCTGCAATTAAATTATGAAGTACTCAGCCAGCAGAAGATTTGTGTTGGTTTTAATTAAAATGGAGCTTTAAACAAAGCTTGATTAATCCTCAAAGGAAGCTAATATACACATACTCTACACAGGTAGGCTAGTATACCTCTGTCTAAAGTTCGAACCCGATCCCTCGAGCCAAGTACGACACCAAAAAGTAGTGACCGAGTTCCATGACCGATCACTACTTTTTATTTTCCGCCTCTGTAATGAATAGTGTCAAAAACCATGATGACCGATCCTCCTTGAGAGATTGGACACTAAATATTCGAACCG